>NZ_JBFAQY010000026.1:2515-140896 GCF_040678965.1 Streptosporangium sp. NPDC049248 | reverse complement strand
GCCCGTCCTGAAGACCAAGCCCTGGCGTGACCCGGCCGGTGGCGGGGCCCGCACTGTGAGAAGCCCTGGGAGGGAGGGGTCAGGCGGAGAGTTCCTGTTCCTCGGTCAGGGCGATCAGGATGTGCTCCATGCACGCGTGTCCCGCGTGTTCGGCGGCGGCGGCGTCACCGGCCGCGATGGCGCGGGCGATGGCGTCGTGCGGGATGTAGGTGGTGTTCAGGGTGCTGCTCAGCGAGGTGCCCGCGGCGGTGATGCTGGCGCGCAGCGCCGCTGAGAAGTCCTCGTAAAGCTCGATCAGCACCAGGTTGTGGGTGGCACGGACCACCGCGATGTGGAAGGCAAGGTCGGATTCGACGAACGCGTTGGGTTCGCCCAGTTGCCAGGCGTTGTCCCGCTCGGTCAGCGCCGCCTCGATCGCGGCGATGTCGGCGTCGGTGCGCCTGGTCGCGGCGAGCCTGGCGGCCTCCACCTCCAGCGCACGCCGCACCTCCAGGATCTCAAGCTGCTCGGCGGAGCGTAGCCGGCGCAGCATGGCCCCGGAGAGCTCGCTCGTGGCGCGAACGTACGTTCCGTCACCCTGGCGACACTCCAGCAGGCCGGCGTGTGTGAGCGCCCGCACCGCCTCGCGCACGGTGTTGCGACCGACCCCGAGTTGTTCGGCGAGTACGGTCTCGGTAGGAATCTTCGCGTGCATCTGCCAGGAGTTAGAAGTGATCTGCTCCTTGAGTTGATCGATCACTTGGTCGACGAGGGATGCTCGCTGCGCCGTACGCAGACTCACCGTCCGCCTCCTCCGGAGAAACCAATCATCCTATGAATCAATGACTGGTAGACCCTAGTTATTCCAGAGGTGCGAAAACAAATCTGGAACTCCCTTAACGAAACCGGTCTTATCGGACCAAAGCCGAGTCGACGGTCACGCCCACCAGCGCGTCGCGCACTCCAGCGGTTTCGAGAGCCCTACGATACGCGCTGGCCTGGTCATCACGCGCACCGACCTGGCCGTACAGGTCTCCTAGGTCACGCCAGACTCGCGCGGTCCCCCGATCAGGGCCGGAGAGCTCGTACCGGACGCCGTTCAGCAGCAGCTTGGCGGTGTCCAGGGCGGTCGTGACGTCGCTCCGGCCGTGGGCCAGCGCGGCCCGGGCGAGAACCAGCTGCGCGGTCGCCCCGATGGCGCCCGCCTGGCCGCCCGGCATGTCGAGGGCGGTTCTGGCCAGATCCGCCGCGCCCTGAGCGTCGCCGGTCGCCAGCCGGACCTGGGCGAGCACGACGATGCTCCTGATGTACTCGTGGACGCGTTCGGGGAACGCCGCGAAGACCTTGCCGGCGCTGGTCGCGAGCCTGTGGGCCTCGTCGAGTGACTCGTCGCCCGTGGAGGCGGCGAGACGTGCCCAGTCCATCGCGATGAGGGCGAGCTGTGACGCCATCCGTGCCGGGCGACCGGTCGCGATCGCGTCGTCGGCGAGGCGGACGGCCAGGGCCGAGTCCTCTCTGTCAGAGGCCGCGACACTCGCTCGCCAGAGGGCGTGGATCTCCGCGGTGCGGTTGACCGCGGTGGGGACGCCATTGGTCGACAGGACGTGCCGAACGTAGGAGATGCCCGGTGAGCCGGGTCCGTGAGAGGTTTCGGCCTCCATCAGGGAGGCGGCCAGCTCGACGGCGATCTCGCCCTGCGACAGGGGGAGCCGGTTGACTTCGCTGAGCGCGTGGGCGGCCAGGTCGCGCGAGCGAGGGGTGTCTCCGGCACGCTGGTAGCAGCGGCTCAGCGCCACCGTCAGCGGCAGGTCGGCCAAGCGCTCGGGGTGGGCGGCCGCCTCACGGCGGAGTCGCTCGAACGCCTCCAACGCCGGACCGATCCTGCCCTGGGCCTCCAGCGCGCGTGCGCGGCCGAGTCGCGCGTGCGCGGCCAGCATCGCGTTCTCCTCGCCGGCGACCTTGACGATCTCACCGAAACGGTCCGCCGCGACGGACGGGTCGCCGTGGAGAAGCTCCAACTCCGCGTGGCGCAGGCCAAGCTCGGTGTCGATGCGCTGGCGCGGCTCGATCCCGTGCAGCAGGAACTCGGTGGTGCACCCCAGTCGCTCGGCCAGCAGACGGGCGACCACGGGCGTCGGCGTCCGCTTGCCGGACTCGATGAGGGAGACGTAGCTGTCGGAAAGGTCGGGCCCTGCCAACTGGGCCTGGGACATGCGCCTACTCAGTCGCAGTCCGCGGACGCGGTCACCGATGGTTCCCTGACTCGGCATCTGATCTCTCAGGGCGGGGGATGGTCAATGTTCCCGCCATGATTGCATGAAGCAGTCGAATCGGGTAACCCCGCGTGAAAAATCCTCACCGGGGAGTGTGGGCAGCCACTATGTCATTGCTGTCAATATGGACATAGGGAACTAATCATCCGAATCATTGCCCCCCGGGAAGAGCATCTGGCAGACCTCCAGGTAGAGGGTCTCCGGGTATGGAATGTAATTGACCCTCGACAGAGCCTGGTCCTGACCGGCCGACTCCAGAACGAACTCGCCGTAGCCCAGCATGCGGCCGAGGATCGAGCGCTGGAAGCTCATGTCGGTCACTTTGCCGAGCGGCATCATGTCGACCTTGCGGGTGATCAAGCCGGTGGTGAGCAGCATGCGCTTGGAGGTGACGACGAAGTAGTCGACCGACCACTCCGCGACCTTCCAGACGAAGCGGATCAACAACAGCAGCCAGGCCCACCAGACGATGACGAGCACGCCACCGCCGCCCTGGTCGCCGAACCACTTGCTGAGCAGTCCGGCGAGGATCAGGCCGCCGAAGACCTCGGCGACCGCGCGAAGCAGCACGGCCGGGTGGCGCCGCACCATGATGACCTGGTGTTCGTGGGGGAGCAGGTAGCGGTTGACCGACGAGGGAGCGGAGTCCCCGTGGGTCACGAGCCTCATGACAGGTGTGAGACGAATTGGGCCAGAGAATCGGCCGCCGTGTAAACCGTGTCCATGGCACCCCTTACGGCGTTGGCTGCGTCACCTGGTCGGGTGAACAGGAAAAACGCCACAAAACCGACAGCGCTATACGATAGGACTTTCTTGACCTGCACGTTGGCCTCCCACTACCACTCACCCACTGCACCCGCCATATACATTACCCAGGGCCATGCCGCGGTAAAGCGCATCGGCTCATTCGGTCTCGTACGCGTCGCGAGGATCCCGCGCGAGGGCCCCGTGGGCCCCTCCCGGACATCCGTGCCCCTCATGACCCGTCACCCGCGTTCGCTCGCGACCAGTGCGAGGACCTCGAGGTGCTTGCGGGCGATCCGCTCGACCAGCGTCGGATGGGCGTGGCCGACGACCTCCAGCGCTCCGTAGTGAGCCGCCTCTATGCAGCGGGTCACCGTGGCCGCCGGATGGACTTCGGAGAACTCGTCCCTGAGCGCGGCGCTGAAGTCCGCGTAAGGGTCGGGTTCGGTGTCCGGGATGATTCGCTCGCTCATGGTTCTCCCTGGTGTGCGCCCGCGGCCTCGGCGGACCGGGGACACAGAAGAGATGTCTTCGCGACTCTTCGTACCCGCTCGATCGCGTTATGTAACGATCGGCGGGTAGAAGAACCATCCTTCAAGGGAAAAGGATGGCTCTGAAATCCCGGAACCTTCGGGTCGGCGGCGATACCGGGGAGTACTCAGACGACGCCGTAGAGCCGGTCTCCGGCGTCGCCCAGCCCGGGAACGATGTAGCCGTGCTCGTTCAGGCGCTCGTCCAGGGCCGCGGTCACCAGGCGGATCGGCTTGCCGCTGCCGTTGAAGACCTGGTCCATGTAGGCGATGCCCTCGGGGGCGGCCAGCAGGCAGAGCGCGGTCACGTCGTCGGCGCCCCGGTCGAAGAGGAACTGGATCGCGGCGGCGAGGGTGCCGCCGGTGGCCAGCATCGGGTCCACCACGTAGACCTGACGGCCGGAGAGGTCGTCGGGCAGCCGGGTGGCGTAGGTCTCCGCCTGGAGGGTGGACTCGTTGCGGATCATTCCCAGGAAACCGACCTCGGCGGTGGGCAGTAGCCGGGTCATGCCCTCCAGCATCCCCAGTCCCGCGCGCAGGATCGGGACCACCAGCGGGCAGGGCTGTGCCAGCCGCACGCCCTTGGCGGGAGCCACGGGCGTCTGCACCGACCACTCGGTGACGCGGACGTGCCTGGTCGCCTCGTAGGCCAGCAGGGTCACCAACTCGTCGGCGAGACGCCGGAAAGTGGGGGAGTCCGTGCCGACGTCCCGCAGCACGGTCAGCTTGTGGGCCACCAGGGGATGGTCGACGACCAGGGTTTCCATGGTGGCCAAAGATATCCTGGGCACTCGGCGGGCGATGAGCCGGGGGAGGGTGGGCGGCACCTGTTCGACATCACCCGCTCACTCGGATTTGATCACAATTTGGTCGGAGAGACCCACGTCCGTGTCCCGCTTCTGAAAGCATTGACCTCCGTAGAGAAAGCATTCGGTGGGGATGGCCATGTCAGACGAAGACTCGCTGGACTTTGCCATCGTGATCTACCGTGAGGACGACGGCTGGGAGGCGGAGATGCTCCCCGTGGCCCTCACGTCCGACCTCGACGGCCTCATCCACGCCCTGCGCCAGCAACCGAGCATGAACGGCACGATTGGCCTGGTCGCCGTTGGGGATGAGTTCTTCGTGGCGCTACGGGTGTTCGGCGAGAGGGTCGAGGTCTTCCTGTCCGACATCGCCGCGTCCTGGGACTTCCCGCTCGCCCGGCAGGCGCTGGAATACCTGGACGTGCCGGTTCCCGACGAGGACGAACTCGACGCGATTCTTCAGGACGAGGAGACGGCGCTCCCCGCGGGGGACCTGTCGA
The DNA here is from genome assembly GCF_040678965.1 of Streptosporangium sp. NPDC049248. NCBI lineage: Bacteria > Bacillati > Actinomycetota > Actinomycetes > Streptosporangiales > Streptosporangiaceae > Streptosporangium > Streptosporangium sp. NPDC049248. The sequence goes on along the minus strand of NZ_JBFAQY010000026.1, from coordinate 136,064 downwards.
TCTTCGCGGACCTGGGGCTTGACGAGATGGAACTCGGCATCCTCTCCGGCGACATCGACCTCCTGCCGGAGGACGTCCTGTCCAGCATCGCCGCGCGGCTGGGGTTCTCCGAGCCGTTCGAACGCGCCATCGACTCTGTGTTCGGCTGACCTCGGGAGATCGGCCATGCCCTCCAGACCACCCCGCAACAGTGTTTTCTCCGCGGCCTTCGTCCGTACACCGGACGGTTGGAAAGGCGCGGAGGTCGACCTCAGCGAGGCCGAGATCGTCGACGATCTCGGCGACGCCGTTCAGGAGCATCTGGGGCTCAACGGCGACGAGCTTGCTCTTCTGTGTGTGGAGGTGGAGGACGAGTGGTTCGCGATCGTCCGATATCAGGGCGACCTGGAGCCACGCACCTTCCTGTCCGACGCCCACGCGGGGCTCTCCGACGGCCTCGGTGAGCTCTTCACCGAGCTGGCCGGGGTGGCGGTCGACAAGGACACCCCCGACCTGGGCGTGCGGCCGGCGGGCGACTTCGAGTTGCTGGAGGACCTCGGGCTGAGTTCCGACGAGCTCGTCGAGCTCAGCATGGAGGAGGGCGCGCTCCCCGGGGACACGCTCTCGGTGATCGCCGAGCGGATGGCCTTCGCCGACGAGCTCGACCGGTTGCGTTGACGGACTACGTCGGGGAGATGAGGCTCGCCCTGGCGCAGGCCGCCGAAGCCGGAGCCCGCGGCGAGGTGCCCGTCGGTGCGGTGGTCATCGGCCCGGACGGCTCCGTGCTGGGGCGCGCGGGAAACGACAGGGAGGCCTCGGCCGACCCCACCGCGCACGCCGAGGTGCTCGCCCTGAGGCAGGCCGCGAAGGCGTGCGGGCGGTGGCGGCTGACCGGCTGCACGTTGGTGGTCACCCTGGAGCCCTGCACCATGTGCGCGGGCGCCGCCGTGCTCGCCCGGGTCGACCGCGTCGTCTACGGCGCCGTCGATCCCAAGGGCGGAGCGGCGGGGTCGCTCTGGGACGTGCTCAGGGACCGCCGCCTCAACCACCGGCCCGAGGTCCTGCGGGGGGTCCTGGCCGATGACTGCGCGGCGGTTCTCACCGAGTTCTTCACCGCTCGCCGGATGCGCGAGCAATAGCGGTTATCCGGTAGGCTGCTCCGCGGTGGAGTCGCCTAGTGGCCGAGGGCGCACGCCTCGAAAGCGTGTGATGGGGCAACCTATCCGTGGGTTCAAATCCCACCTCCACCGCCACACAGGAAGGGCTCCCGCGGTCGCGGGAGCCCTTCCTCGCGTTCTGCCTTCTTTCCCCCGCCGTTCCATCCCTTTCGCGAACCCGGCACATCCCGCCCGGGGCCTCAGTTCTCCGTGGGCAGTTCCAGGACCCGGGCGTGCAGCACCGAGCGCTGGTGCAGGGCCGAGCGCAGGGCCCGGTGCAGGCCGTCCTCCAGATAGAGGTCGCCGCGCCACTGGACCACGTGCGGGAACAGGTCGCCGTAGAACGTGGAGTCCTTGGCGAGCAGGGAATGCAGGTCCAGCACCGCTTTCGTGGTGATCAGCGTGTCGAGCCGGACCTGTCGCGGCGGTATCTGCGCCCACTCGCGATGCGAGAGACCGTGCTCGGGGTAGGGCCGTCCATCGCCGACCAGCTTGAAGATCACAGTACGTAGTTTAGGAGAGAATCCGGCCTCTCGCCTGTCCGATCTTCATCGCCGCAGTTCGGAGGCCGTCTTTCGGATGCGTCCTGGGCAGGTGCCGCCGGAGTTCTCAGATGTCGCCGGAGAAGGTGTCGCACCTGCCGGGATCGCCGCTCTGGTAGCCGGTGGTGAACCACTTGACGCGCTGCGCCGACGTGCCGTGGGTGAAGCCCTCGGGGGTGACCCGGCCCTGGGTCCGCTCCTGGATGCTGTCGTCGCCCACGGCGGACGCGGCGCTCAGCGCCTCCTCGATGTCCGTCCTGCTGAACGGTTTCTCGAACAGGCCGGTCTCGTAGGCGTTCTTGGCCCAGGCGCCCGAGTAGCAGTCGGCCTGCAGTTCCAGTCTTACCGAGCCGCTCTTGGGGCCCTGCCGGTCCCCCTGGGCCTTGGCGTCGGTACCGATCAGGTGCTGGACGTGGTGACCGTACTCGTGCCCGATGACGTACGCCTGGGCGAAGGGGCCGCCTTTGGCGCCGAACCTGCTCTCCAGTTCCTTGAAGAAGCTGAGGTCCAGGTAGACCTGGCGGTCGGCCGGGCAGTAGAACGGGCCGACGGAGGCGTCGGCGGCACCGCAGGCGGTGTTGACCTGGCCGGAGAACATGACGGTCTTGGCGGGCTCGTATCCTTGGACGGCCTTCGGCCAGTACTCCTGGACGCTGTTGACCACGCCGACCACCCGGCACTCCTCGTTCTGGTCGGCGTCCCGCCCGGTCTTGCACTGCGCCGAGAGGTCGGAGCCCGGGCCGACCGGAGCCGGATCGGAGCCGCCGGTGATGTCTCCGGGGTTGATCCCGAACACCAGCGCGAGGATGAGCGCGATGATTCCGGCCGCCCCGCCGCCGACCGCGAGACCTCCACCGGGAATCCTCCCCCGGCCGCGGTTTTCGACCTGCGAGCTGTCCAGCTGGACATCGTCCTTGAAATCCATCGCCCGACATCCCTTCGATCCGCTTGGGGCGCCTCCCCTGCCCCGAACAGAGCTTGACATGCCCGCACGCGGACAAAGGCATGAGATGCGAGGTTCACCCTCCTACATGCCCAAGACCCCCTTCTCCGTACTCGTTACCCGAGGTGTGAATATCGATGGCTTGCCCGGCTCGCTGACGCGTGGTCCCGAGCCGAGGGGGCGCCACGATCTCCTCGCGCGCCCGGAGACGACGATCTCCCAGGTCCTCCGCTTGCCGTCCCGTTCGAAGCCCGGAGGTTCGGCGGACCTTCCCACCGTTGTCGGGCGTCCGAGAACCGGAACCTCGATCCGAGGCCGTCGACGATTCCCGCCCCGGCACCGGTTCCGCCTGCGCGTCGCCGAACTCCCCCGCTCATGCGTTCCCGACGCGGATGAGCACCCCGGTGCTCACGCGGTGGGTCAGGGGGTGGGGCCGGTGATACCGGTGCAGATCAGGTCGGTGACCAGGTCGATGGCGGCGTCGGGGGAAAGGCGGGTCTTGGGAGGCTGGCTCACCCAGATCGCGGCGTACTCGGTGATGAGGGCCATGATGGCGCAGGCGACGTCCTGCGGGCGGCCGGCGGCGGAGACGTAGTCGAGGTGGCCGGCCAAGTCGGCGGCCATGGGGTCCATGAGGTCCCAGAGGCGACGGCGCACTCGGCCTACGGCGTCACCCTTGGCGAAGACGTCCTCTTCGTCGTACGGCCCGACGGCTGTCTCGGCCTCGTCACGGACTCTCCGGAAGAGGCCGAGACGGCCGCTACCGGGAGCGCCTCGGTGCGAGGTGAGCACAAGGCGCCGTCATCGGTTTCTGCGGGGTACGCGCGCACCGGCAGCGGCACGAACACCACCGGACGGGCACGGTGGGACCGAAGCCTGTAGCCGTTCGGAGCCGGTAGGCGTCCCACAGCGGCCTGAGACGACGAAGGGCCGGACGGCATATGCCGTCCGGCCCTTCGAGGTGGCGGAGGATAGGAGATTCGAACTCCTGAGGGGTTGCCCCCAACACGCTTTCCAAGCGTGCGCCCTAGGCCAACTAGGCGAATCCTCCGTGGAGAAGCTTACCCAACTTTCGAGGTGCACGGACCATGGATTTCCGACCCCGAGCACTCGGATCTGAGGCTAGACTGAGGGTCGACCCCTCGCGCGGCGTCATCCTGTGAACCTCCCCAGGGCCGGAAGGCAGCAAGGATAAGCGGGCTCTGGCGGGTGTGCGAGGGGTCTTTCGTTTCAGGACCCCTCGCAGGTGGGATCGTCGCATGAGTCTTGCGCTGTACCGCAAGTACCGGCCCGGAACCTTCGCCGAGGTCAAGGGTCAGGAACACGTCACCGATCCGCTCCGCCAGGCGCTGCGCAGCGGGCGCATCAACCACGCCTACCTGTTCAGCGGTCCCAGGGGATGTGGCAAGACGTCCAGCGCGCGCATCCTCGCCCGCTCCCTGAACTGCGAGAAGGGCCCGACCCCCGAGCCGTGCGGGGAGTGCGAGTCCTGCGTGGCGCTGGCGCCCACCGGTCCCGGCCACCTCGACGTCATCGAGATCGACGCCGCCTCGCACGGCGGCGTGGACGACGCCCGCGACCTGCGCGAGCGGGCCTTCTTCGCGCCGGTGTCGTCGCGCTTCAAGATCTACATCATCGACGAGGCGCACATGGTGACCCGCGAGGGTTTCAACGCGCTGCTCAAGCTCGTCGAGGAGCCTCCCCCTCACCTGAAGTTCGTCTTCGCGACCACCGAGCCAGAGAAGGTCATCGGGACGATCAAGTCCAGGACCCATCACTACCCGTTCCGGCTGATCCCGCCGGCCGCGCTGCGCACGCTCATGGAGGAGATCCTCACCTCCGAGAACGTGCCGTTCGAGCCCGCCGCGCTCCCGCTGGTGGTCCGGGCGGGCGCGGGTTCGGCCCGGGACTCGCTCTCCATCCTCGACCAGCTGTTCGCCGGGTCGGACGAGGCGGGCATCACGTACGCACGTGCCGTCTCCCTGCTCGGCTACACCGACGGTGACCTGCTCGACGACGTGGTCGCGGCCTTCGCCGGTCGCGACGGTGCGCTGGTGTTCCAGGTGGTGAACCGGGTGATCGAGGGCGGCCACGACCCCCGGCGGTTCGCGATGGACCTGCTGGAGCGCTTCCGTGACCTGGTGATCCTGGCCAACGTGCCGGAGGCGGCCACCAGCGGGCTGCTCGACCGGCCAGGCGACGAGCTGGAGCGGCTCCAGGTCCAGGCGGCCTCGATGGGTCCGGCCGAGCTGACCCGCGCCGCGGAGATCCTCAACGCGGGCCTGATCGAGATGCGCGGCGCGGCCTCGCCTCGGCTGCTCCTTGAGCTGATGTGCGCCAGGATCCTGCTTCCCGGCGCGGCGCAGGGTGAGGCGGCGCTGCTGACACGGCTGGAGCGGCTGGAGCGGGGCGGGGTCGCCGTGCCCGCCGCTTCGCAGGCCGTGGCCCCGCAGGCCGCGGCTCCGGCACCGGTGGTCCACGCGGCGCCCCCGCCGCAGGCGGAGCGGCCCGCACCGCCCGTCGTCAAGGCACCCGCCGAGCAGCCCGCTGCCCAGGGCGACGACTGGCCGGTGGCGGTCAGGCCCGGCGCACCGGCTACGGGGCAGCAGGCCCAGGCGCCCGTTCAGCAGGCTCCCGGCGCGCCCGCGCCGGTCGACATGGCTGCCGCACCCGGTTCCGGGGGCGGGGCCGTGCAGCAGGCGTGGCCCCAGGTGCTCGCCGCGCTCAAGCGGCGCAGCATCGTCGTGTGGGCCAACGTCAACACCAACGCCCAGGTCGTCGGGGTCGAGGGCAAGATCGTAACTTTGGGATTCGCGCAGGTCGGCGCGATGAAGAACTTCACCGGGGGCGGCAAGGACGCGGTCGTCGCGGCGGTGCTGCAGGAGGTTCTGGGCGGGACCTGGAAGGTCGAGGCCGTCGTCGGCAACGGGCCCGCTCCGTCGGGCGGGGGCCGTGCGCCGGCACCGAGACAGCCCCCGGCCCCCCAGCAGCCCACCCCCCAGCCGTCGCAGCCGCAGGTCCAGGCGCCGGTCCGGCAGGCACAGGCCCCAGCCGCTCCGCCCGCGCCGCAGGCGGAGCGGGAGGCCCCGGCGCGTCAGAGCCCGCCCGCGACGGACGAGTCCTGGCCGGACGCCCCCATGCCGGAGGACCCGGGCTCGCCTCCCCCGTCGATCTCCGGGCCCGGCCCAGGTCTGGCCGCCGCCCGCTCGGCCGCCAAGGCCGCGGCCCAGGCCGGTCCACGGGCCGTGGCCAAGACCGGCGCCAAGCCGGCCTGGCCCGACGCGGTGCCCGGCCGGGGTAACCGCGGCGCCGCCCCCGACGCCGACGAGGTCGACCCGCTGAACGACGCGGACGCCGACGTCGACGCGCTCAGCGGGATGGCCCTCATCCAGCGCGAGCTGGGTGGCCAGATCATCGGCGAGATCGACCACACCTGACGGTTTCACGCCGGGCTCCCAGCCGCGTCCCGGAGGTCTCAGACCGGTCGACGGCGCGCGTCCGTCCGGAAGCGGTCGCCGGGAAACCCGCCGCACCCGTGGCAGCACGGGAGCCCCGCCTTCGGGGTGACGAGGATCTCAGGGCGGGTCGCCGCCGCTGAGGCGGATCCGGGCCGCCACCGCGCGGTGGTCGTGGCCGGGCAGCGTGGCGGCGAGGCGTTCGAGGACCTGGACGTCGTTCCTGCCGTGCTCGGTCTCGGTGTAGGCCCAGAGGTCGTCGGGGTCGCCTCGCCGCAGGAGACGGGCCCGTACCTGGCCCTCCAGCTCCTCCCGCTCGCGGCGCAGGGCGGGCGCCTCGGAGCGGGGCAGCAGGGGGCCGCGGTAGGCGCGGGCGACCGGCGCGGTCTCGCCGGCCGCGAGCAGCCGCTTGAGCTCCAGGAAGTCGGCCTCGACCTGGCAGGTAAGGCGGTACGGCTTGGCGGCGATGGTGCGGCCGAGGTGGGCGCGGAGCCGGTGGATCTCGGCACGGATGGTCACCGGATTTCCCTCGTCGCCGTACAGATGGAAGGAGAGTTGGGCGGCCGTCATTCCCCGGGGGTTGAGGACGAGCATCGCGAGGATCTCGGCGTGGCGCAGGGAGAGCGGCAGGCGGACCCCCTCCAGGTACGCCGAGGGGTGCTCGGTGCCGAGGAGGGACAGGGTCAGCACGGGGCCGCGCGCCGGACCCGCGAGGCGGAGCAGGAAGCCCTCGTCACCGAGCGGTTCAAGGAAGGCGCTCCGCCCGTCGGGCAGGACCACCCGGTGGCCCACCTCGGGCAGGCGGATGCGGTGACCCCACTGCCGTGCGTCGTCATCGGCGATGATCCGCCCGGTCACGGTGACCAGGGCGCCGGGCTCGCCGCGCAGCGCGCTCACCTGCCTCTCGTGGCGGCGTCTGAGCCGCTCGTCGCGTTCGAGCATGCGCAGCGTGAGGTGGCTCTCGGCCAGCCGCGCGGCGGCCTCGACGAGGGCGACGCTCGCCGGGTGCATGGCGCGCGTCGTGCCACTGACGTCGACGCAGCCCAGCAGGCCGCCGCCGTCGGGATCGATGACCGGCGCGGCGGAACAGGACCAGATGTGGAGTGCTCTGACCAGATGTTCGGAGGAGAAGACGTGGAGGGGCCGCCGGGTCGCGAGCGCGGTGCCCAGGCCGTTGGTCCCGATCGCCTGCTCGCTCCAGTCGAAGCCGGCGGCCAGTCCCACCTCGTCGGCGCGTTCCATCGTCCGGTGGTTGCCGTCCCGCCAGAGCACCCTGCCCTCGGCGTCGGCGATGAGCAGGATCTGGTCGCCCTCGTCGGCGGCTCCCAGAAGGGTGCCGGTGATGATCGGCAGCAACCCGTTCATCGGGTGGGCCGAACGGACCTCCCGGATGTCCTGGCCCTCGAAGGCCGGCGGAGCCGACCTGGTCCCGAGGTCGACCCCGGCGTCCAGCGACCGCCGCCACGACGAGGAGATCACGCTTCTGGGTCCCTCGGCCACCGGTCGCCCACCGTCGCTCAGGGCCTCGTGCAGGCGCCGCAGCCGTGACGCGTAGGAGTCGAGATCGGCTGCCTGGGCAGCTCTCATCTGGCCGTCGGACACATATCCCCCCGGAACAGAGCCGATGGCGGAAGCATCGGGGCTCGGAACCCCGCACGCAACCCGTTCGATCAAAGAGGGCACGCGGAGTGTGAGCGGACGACCGCAACGTGTGCGCAACCTTCGGGCGGTTACCTTTCGACCACACGTCGCCGTGTGCGGCCGCTCCGGGACGTGTCATCTCGGGTCTCGGACGTCTTGAGGGGGTCCGGGGCCCGATGGAGGTTTAATCCCCGTCAGCAGGGAACCCGTGCCCGCTTCAGTACAACACCCGGCTCAGAACCCGTAGGCTCGTGACGACCGATGTCGCGAATGAGGAGCACAACGACGGTGAACCCAGGGGATGTCAACCTGCAGCAGCTGCTGGAGCAGGCTCAGCTCATGCAGCAGCAGCTTGTGAGCGCCCAGCAGGAGCTGAACGACGCGGAGGTCCAGGGCTCCGCGGGCGGCGGCCTGGTCGTGGCCACGGTCAACGGCGGGGGCGAGCTGCTCGAACTAGAGATCAGCGCCGAGGCCATCGACCCCGGTGATCCCCAGGAGACGGCGGACACCGTCGCCGACCTGGTCATCGCGGCCATCCGCGACGCCGTGCGCGCCGCGGCCGACCTGCAGCAGGAGAAGCTCGGTCCCCTCGCACAGGGGCTGGGGGGCGGGGGCGGGCTCGGCCAGCTTCCCGGGTTCTAGGTCATGTACGAAGGGGTCGTCCAGAACCTGATCGACGAGTTGGGGATGCTCCCCGGCGTCGGTCCCAAGAGCGCGCAACGCATCGCGTTCCACCTGCTGGCCGCGGAGCCGGCCGACGTGAAACGGCTCGCGCACGCTCTGCTGGAGGTCAAGGAGAAGGTCCGCTTCTGTCGGGTCTGTGGCAACGTCGCCGCGGAGGAGGAGTGCCGGATCTGCCGTGACGCCAGGCGCGATCCCCACGTGATCTGCGTCGTCGAGGAGTCGAAGGACGTCGTGGCCATCGAGAAGACCCGCGAGTTCCGAGGCCGCTACCACGTGCTGGGCGGGGCGATCAGCCCGATCGACGGTGTCGGCCCCGACGACCTGCGCATCAGAGAGCTCATGACCCGCCTGGCGGACGGCCAGGTCACCGAGCTGATCCTCGCCACCGACCCCAACCTTGAGGGGGAGGCGACGGCGACCTATCTCGCCCGTCTGGTCAAGCCGATGGGACTGAAAGTGACACGACTGGCCAGCGGTCTGCCGGTAGGCGGTGACCTCGAGTACGCGGACGAGGTCACCTTGGGCCGCGCGTTCGAGGGAAGGAGGCTCCTTGATGTCTGATGACGCATGGAGTGCTCTCGCGGAGCGGATCGCGGAGCACGCGAAGAACTACATCGACGGCCTGACCCGCCTGGCGGGCGGCGAGGGCGGCGACGCCATCCTGCCCCTGCTGCTGGTGGAGGTCGCGCAGGTCAGCTCGGCCGGCGCGCAGCTCGGCGCGAGTCAGGACGTGATCCTGTCCGGCAACTGGGAACCGCATCTGGGGGAGGACCCGGACGTCGACGCCGTCCGAACGGCTCTGGCCGAGCGGCTGGGGCCGGTCGACGACTACGCCGAGGTCTTCGACCCCTACAAGGACACCGTGGTCACCCCGTACCGTCTCTCCGACGACCTGACGGCGGTGGCCGCCGACCTCCTGCACGGTCTGCGGCACCACAGTGCGGGTCGCCCGCTGGAGGCTCTCTGGTGGTGGCAGTACTCCTATTTCAATACCTGGGGAAACCACGCCGGAGCGGCGATGCGGGCACTTCAGGCTCTTGTCGCCCATACCCGGCTTGATGTCGCCGAGGAGCGCACAACCGTGTGATCGTCCACATACTGAGCCACATCAGAAGGTCCCAGCTAGGGCGCCAGTAGACTGTGAACTCCACAGCCCTAGATTGCTTCGGAGACATCTCGTGGCGCTCGTTGTTCAGAAGTATGGTGGTTCGTCCGTCGCCGACGCGTCCTGCATCAAGCGGGTCGCTCAGCGGATCGTCGCGACGAAAAAAGCCGGCAACGACGTCGTGGTGATCGTTTCCGCCATGGGTGACACGACGGACGAACTGCTCGACCTCGCCCAGCAGGTCTCGCCGCTCCCGCCTGGCCGGGAGCTTGACATGCTGCTCACCTCGGGCGAGCGCATCTCGATGGCGCTGCTGGCGATGGCGATCGCCAACCTCGGCCAGGAGGCGCGTTCGTTCACCGGCTCCCAGGCCGGTGTGATCACTGACTCCTCGCACGGCCGCGCGCGCATCATCGACGTGACGCCCGGCCGGATACGCGGGGCGCTCGACAGCGGCCAGGTCGCGATCGTGGCCGGGTTCCAGGGCGTCTCCCAGGACACCAAGGACATCACCACGCTCGGCAGGGGCGGCTCGGACACCACGGCGGTCGCGCTCGCCGCCGCCTTGAACGCCGACGTGTGTGAGATCTACACCGACGTGGACGGCGTCTTCACCGCCGACCCCCGCATCGTCCCGACCGCCCGTAAGATTCCCAAGATCTCGTACGACGAGATGATGGAGATGGCGGCCTGCGGTGCGAAGATCCTGCACCTGCGCTGCGTTGAGTACGCTCGCCGTTTCGGCCTGCCGATCCACGTCAGAAGCTCGTTCAGCACCAAGGAAGGCACGTGGGTCGTATCCGACCCCGACAGCGAAGGAACAGAGATGGAGCAGCCGATCATCTCCGGCGTCGCGCACGACCGGAGCGAGGCCAAGATCACCGTTGTCGGGGTGCCCGACAAGGTCGGCGAGGCTGCGACGATCTTCAAAACACTCGCCGACGCCGAGGTCAACATCGACATGATCGTGCAGAACGTGTCGGCGGCGACGACCGGCCGGACCGACATCTCCTTCACGCTGCCCACGAGTGACGCCTCCGTGGCGCTCACCGCGCTGAAGAAGATCCAGGAGCGCATCGGCTTCGAGTCGCTGCTCTTCGACGACCAGATCGGCAAGGTCTCGCTGATCGGAGCGGGCATGCGCTCGCACCCCGGCGTCACCGCGACGTTCTTCGCCGCTCTCGCCGACGCGGGGGTGAACATCGAGATGATCTCCACCTCGGAGATCCGTATCTCGGTGATCGTCGGACAGGACGAGGTGGACACGGCGGTCAGCGCCGCGCACCGCGCGTTCGATCTCGACGCCGACCAGGTCGAAGCCGTTATCTATGGAGGTACCGGGCGATGAGCCGCAAGCCCACTCTTGCCCTGATCGGCGCGACCGGTGCCGTCGGCACCGTGATGCGCGACATCATCTCCGGCCGCGAGAATGTCTACGGAGACATCAAGCTCGTCGCGTCCGCCCGCTCGGCGGGCAAGGTCCTGAGGGTCCGCGGTGAGGACCTCGTCGTCCAGGAGCTGACTCCCGAGGTCTTCGAGGGCGTCGACATCGCGATCTTCGACGTGCCGGACGAGGTCTCCGCGACGTGGGTGCCGATCGCCGCCGAGCGCGGTGCCGTCGTCATCGACAAGTCGGGCACCTTCCGGATGAACCCCGAGGTCCCGCTGGTCGTGCCGGAGGTCAACCCCGAGGCCGCGCGCGAGCGGCCGCTGGGAATCATCTCCACCCCCAACTGCACGACCCTGTCGATGATGGCCGCGATGGGTGCCCTCCACGAGGAGTACGGCCTGCGTGAGCTGGTGGTCGCCTCCTACCAGGCGGTCTCCGGCGCGGGTGTGGCGGGCTCGGCCCGCCTCTACGACGAGGTCGAGGCCCTGGCGGGCGACCGTACGGTCGGGCAGACCGCCGGCGACGTGCGCAAGGTCCTGCAGAACAAGCTCTCCGGCGCCGAGTCGCCCTTCCCGGCACCGGTGGCGTTCAACGTGGTGCCGTGGGCGGGCTCGCTCAAGGACGGCGGCTGGGCCTCCGAGGAGATCAAGCTCCGCAACGAGTCGCGGAAGATCCTTGGGATCCACGACCTGAAGGTCTCGGCGACCTGCGTCCGCGTCCCAGTGATCACCACCCACTCACTGGCCGTGCACGCGACCTTCGAGCGTGAGATCACCGTCGCCGACGCCCATCGGATTCTGGAGGCCGCTCCGACCGTGGTCGTCATGGACGACCCGGCCAACGGCGTCTTCCCGACCCCGGCGGACGTCGTCGGAACCGACCCCACCTACGTGGGCCGAATCCGTCAGGCGCTCGACTTCCCCAACACCCTCGACCTGTTCGTCTGTGGCGACAATCTCCGCAAGGGCGCTGCCCTGAACGCGGCGGAGATCGCCGAGCTGGTCGCGGCCGAATTCGGGTGACCTCCCCGGTCGTGCGGCGGCATCGGATGTCGCCGCACGACCCTCGCGGTTCCGCGGCACTGGTGTGAACGGCGAACACCGGAGCCGGCGGAATCCCGTGAGTCAGCGGAAGAGGATGTCCCAGTGGTCCGCCTCGCGGGCGAAGAGGGTGCCCGAGGTCGCCGATTCGCCGTACAGGGGGGCTCCGTCGCCTCGTATGCCCTGTGGCGGATAGTTCTTCGTGATGTAGCGGTTGATGCATGTGTTGGGCTTGATGTCCAGCTTGTAGCCCATGTAGTGGCTGTAGGGGCCCGGGGCATGGCCCACCTCGGTGCCGCCGGTGATGACCAGGGGACAACCGCTGCGGCGCTTCAGCTCGATCACGTCGGAGACGGTGGCGGCCCGGACCGCCTGCAGCGAGGTGCAGTGCCGTCCTTGGCGGTTCGCGCATTTACCCGAGGAACTCCAGGTCAGGCCCGCCGCCCGCAGGCGCTGTCTGGCGTCCGCCTGCGCCAGCCGCACCGGCTGGCGCTGCTTGGCCCGCTGCGCCTGAGGGGGGTGGGCCTCGGTCGCCTTCTCGGGGACGGAGGGCGCCTGCTCCGCGAAGGTTTCGGGGCGGGACCGCGGCTGGAAGGCCCGGGTCTCCCGGGGGCTCTGGGGGATCAGGAGGGCCGCCTGTTCCGATGGCGCGTCCGCGGCGGCGGTGTCCCGCGTTCGCGCCGCGGTTTCGAGGATCAGGAGGGCCGCCTGTTCCGGTGGTGTGCCCGCCGGGGTGGCGGCCCGTGTCCGTCCCGTGGTCTCGGGGATCAGGGGGGCCGCCTGTTCGGGGGGTGTGCCCGCGGTGGCGATGTCCCTCACCCGGTGGACGGTCCGGCGGTGCAGCCCGGCGGTTTCCAGGGTGCCGGTGTCGTACGTCCCGATGGTCGTGGACCGGCGTGCCTCCGCCGGGCCGGCCGTGATCGGCCGGCTCACGATCGTGACGGTGGCCGACGCGCGTCCGCTCTCCGCGGTCGCACTGTCGTCCCGGGCCGATGCGATGAAAGACATCTGCAGAGCGAGCAGTGCTCCGGCGGTAAACCGGGCAGCCCGCTGTCTACAGGGACGTGTCCCCATTATGTATCCCTTGTCGCGGGAGCCCTTCCGCCAAATGGATCAATCCCACTACCGAACCCGGATGATCCCTCCCGAAGAGTGAATTTTGCCCGGTAATGGGGATCATCGTGCGGCTCGATGACCTGCTGAGACAGCGGTCGCGCGGTGATCGGGTCGCTACCGCCGAAGGCGCACGGAGACGAGAGTCGTGTGGCGATGGTTGATATGAGTGGCGGGGGCAATGTGGCGCGCCTAGGGTCGTTGACTGGGGCTTCTCCCTGGTGACACGGGACGGATGATCTAGGGTTCGTCCAGTGGAGAGAGACCAGATGAGCCCGTTCTCCCAGCTCCAATCGATAGGTGACAGGTGCTCTATGGCCGAGCCGCCCCCGAGAAGCCGTGGATCAGACAGGACCCGTGAGGTCATCGTGGAGACGGCCCTGCGGCTTTTTCGCGAGCGAGGGTACGAGGCGACCACGATGCGGGCCATCGCCGCCGAGGCCGGGGTGTCGGTGGGCAACGCCTACTACTACTTCGCCTCGAAGGAGATCCTGGTCCAGGCCTATTACGACCGGGCCCAGGCCGAGCACGAGGCCGCGTGCGAGAAACTGCTGGCCACCGAACACCGGTTCGCCGCGCGGTTGGAGGGCGTGCTGCGGGAGTGGGTGCGGGTCTCCGAGCCCTACCACGAGTTCGCGGTGAAGTTCTTCAAGCACGCGGCCGAGCCGAGCAACCCGCTCAACCCGTTCAGCGCCGAGTCCTCGCCCTCCAGGGACGCGTCGATCGGGATCTACCGGCGGGTCGTGGAGGGATCCTCCGACCGGATGGACGCCGAGTTGCGGGCCGAACTGCCCGAACTGCTCTGGCTGATGTCGATGGGCGTCGTCCTGTTCTGGGTGCACGACGACTCTGAGGGATGTCGGCGGACATATCGGTTCATCGAGCTCACCGTGCCGCTGGTGGACCGGTTGGTGGGGCTCTCGCACCTGCCTGGCCTGCGCGGGGTCGCCCGTGACTTCATCGCGGGAGTCCATGAACTTCGCGAGTGAATACCGGCGGAACTCCAGGAATCATCGTGTCGATCTGATTACCCTGAGTGGTTGATTCGATGGCGGATTCAAGGGAGTCTCATGGGTTGGGTAGCCGTGCTGCTGGTGGTGCTGTCCGTCGCGATCCCGCTGATCGCGTTCCGTGTGCTGAGGAGGAAGGGGCGGGATGACGACGGGCACGGCTCGTCGTCCATCGACTTCTCCGCCAACCTCGCCCTCGCCGTCTACCTGCTGGTGCTGGCCTACGCCGCGGTTCTGTGCCGGGACGGACTCTGGACGACGGAGACGGACGTCCAGGCCGAGGCCGAGAGCCTCACCGAGATGTACTGGTCGGTGGCGCCCATCCCCGAGGCGGCGCCCGTCAGGACCCAGATCCGCCAGTACACCGCGCAGAGCATCGACCTCGACTGGCCGCTCATGGCCGACAGCGAGATGTCCCCGCTCCCCGGGCAGACCCTCGCTGACATGCGGGCCTCGGTGCTCCGGCTCCGGCCGATCGGCGACGCGGGCAAGAACCTCCAGCAGGACGCGCTCGACCGGGTCTCCGAGATCTCTCACGCCCGAACCGTAAGGGGTGACGACGCGGGCACCGGCCTGGAGAGCATCTTCGTGGTCTCGATGATCATTTCCGGGCTGCTGGTGATCGCGCTGCCCTGGACGCTCAGGGTGCGGCCCACCTTCCCGTCGATCGTCGCCGATCTGGTCCGGGTGGGCGTGGTGGTCATCGGGGTGTGTTTCATCATCCTGATCAGCCACCCGTTCAGCGGGCCGGGCGCCGTCGGGCCTGACGCGTTCAAGGCCGCGCAGCGGCAGTACGACCAGATCGACGGCCAGTTTCCCGCCCAGCCGTAGCCCGGCGCGTCCGGATCGAAAAGCCCGCCGGTGGTTCCCGGCGGGCTTCGCTGTCCGATCGGGGGCCGTCCGCGCTATCCGCGGCCCCGCTGGTTGAGGGCGGCGACCGCGGTGACCGAGATCACGCCGGTGAACATCACCAGAAGGACGAGCCTGCGGTCGGTGCCCTTGCGCCGCTCGGCGTAGCGGTCCGGCACCAGGCGTTGCCGCAGGAGGGGAGGAGCGCTGGGGCGCGTCACCGGTGCGGGCCGCGGGGGGCGGGTCCGGGACGGTGCCGGCGTGACAGCGGCCTTGGGAATGTAGGCGGGCGGGAGGGGGCGGGGTGGTGAGGGCGGGGCGGGCGTCGGCGACACCGGTTCGGGCTCGGGTGTCGGTTCGGGCTTGGGATCAGGTTTGGGTTCGGGAGCCGGCTCCGGTTCCGGCTTGACCGGAATTTCTGCCGGGTAGCCCGGTTTCTCCGGCGGTTTCTTCGGATGGTCCGGTTCGGGTTTCCCCTCGGAGGGAAACGCGACCGGGTCCCCGGGCTCCAGGCCCACCCGGGGAGGGGCTGTCGGGTAGTCGGGCTCGGCCTTCATCTCGGGTGGCGGCATGGCCGGATATCCGGGATACACCGGCTCCCGGCTCGCCTGGGAGCCGGTGGCCGAGTGGTCCGTCTCAGGTTCCGGGTGCGTTGAACGGCTGGAGGCCGAGATCGGCTCTCTGACGTGCCGGACGACCTGCGGGGCGGGCGGACCGGCACCGCCCGCCGTCGAGGTCGCCGAGAACGCCGAGAGCGAGGGCGCCACGGCCGGCGCGGGGGCCGCGATACAGGTCGCGAGGACCGCCGCGCCGAGCAGGCCCCGTCGTCTTTTCCTCCACCGATGCGTCGTCACGCAAAGTTTCTAACATCATGCGGAAAGTGATGGGAGGGTAAGTGGGGAGTCGACATAGATCATTACATCCGAGGCATACCGTCTGGTTGGTACAGTCGGCCTATTGACGACCCCCCGGCCGGGTGCGGCAAGCTACATCAGAACATCGTTCTAGGCAAAGTCCCGGGACGGCGACCGCTGACACGGAGGTGGCACGATGGCTACAGGCCCGCGCTGGGGTATGACGGTTCCCTTCTACGACCGCTCACTGGCCGGTTCCAAGGAGCTGATCGCCGAACTCCCCGGACTCGGCTACACCGACGCCTGGTCCGCCGAGGTCAACGGGGTCGACGGCTTCGTGCCCCTGGCGATGACCGCGGAATGGGCGCCGGAGCTGCGGCTCGGCAGCGCGATCGTCCCGGTCTCCACCCGGGGGCCCGGCCTGCTCGCCATGTCCGCCGCGACGCTCGCCAACCTGGCCCCCGAGCGCTTCGTCCTGGGCATCGGGGCCTCCTCCCCGGCCATCGTGGAGCGCTGGAACGCCGGAGCATTCGTCAAGCCGTTCGCCAGGACCAGGGACACCTTGCGCTTCCTGCGCAAGGCCCTCGCGGGAGAGAAGGTCACCGAGCGGTACGAGACGTTCGAGATCAAGGGTTTCAAGCTGGAGCGCGCCCCCAAGATCCCGCCGAAGATCGTGCTCGCCGCGCTCCGTCCCCGCATGCTGCACCTGGCCGCCGACGAGGCCGACGGCGCGATCACCAACTGGCTCTCCCCGCAGGACGTGCTGAAGGTCAGGGCCGAGGTCGGCGAGGAGACCGAACTGATCGCCCGGCTGTTCGTGTGCGTCAGCGAGGACGCGGAGAAGGCGCGCGAGCTCGGACGCTGGATGCTCGCCAGCTACCTGACGGTCCCGGTCTACGCGGCCTTCCACGACTGGCTGGGACGTGGGGAGACACTGCGGCCGATGCACGAGGCCTGGGCGGCCGGTGACCGGCAGGCGGCGCTCAAGGCCATTCCGGACGAGGTGGTGGACGACCTCATCGTGCACGGGGACGCCGCCACGTGCCGGGCCAGGATCCGGGAGTATGTGCGCAACGGCCTGAACACCCCGGTCCTCGCCCCCATCCCCGGCGGCGAGGTTCCGATCACGCAGGCCGTACGAGATCTGGCCCCCGCCGAGGAGTGACTCTTGCACGACCTGTTGGGTTTGGACGCGCTCGGACAGGCGCAGGCCGTATCGAAGGGAGAGGTCTCCCCGAGGGAACTCGCCGAGGCGGCGATCGCCCGGATCGAGGCGTGCGACGGCGCGATCAACGCGGTGGTGCACCGCAGGTTCGAGCGGGCGCTGGAGGAGGCGGACAAGGTCGAGCTCGACGCCCCCTTCGCGGGGGTGCCGACGCTGCTGAAGGACCTGGGCTGGGGCATGGCCGGTGAGCCGTACCGCGCGGGATCGCGCACCCTCGACGGGATCTCGGCGGAGCGCGACGGCTACGCGGTGACCAGGCTGCGCCGTGCGGGGTTCACCATCCTGGGCCGGACCAACACCCCGGAGTTCGGCACCGCGATCACCACCGAGCCGGTGGCGTTCGGTCCGACCCGTAACCCGTACGACCTCCGCTACAGCAGCGGCGGGTCGAGCGGAGGGTCCGCGGCGGCGGTGGCGGCGGGCATGGTCGCGGTGGCCACGGCCAGCGACGGCGGCGGATCGATCCGGATCCCGGCGAGCATGTGCGGGCTGGTCGGTCTGAAGCCCAGCAGGGGCAGGGTCAGCTCGGGGCCGTCGGCGGGCGAGCCCTGGGCGGGCTTCTCGGCCGCGGGCCTGCTCTGCCGTACGGTCAGGGACAGCGCGGCGACCCTCGACGTGGTCGCGGGGGCGATGCCGGGTGATCCGTACGGCGCGCCCGCCTGGCGGCGCCCGCTCGCCGAGGAGGTCGGAGCCGACCCCGGGCGGCTGCGGATCGGCTTCCTCACCGGACATCCGGACGGGACCGTCCCGCCGGAGGCGGACCTGGTGACCGCGGTCACCGGGGCCGCCGGGCTGCTGGCGGCGCTGGGACACGACGTCGAGCCGGGAGGGCCGCCCGCGCTCGCCGAGGACGGCTTCGCCGCGCACTTCGGCACCGTCGTCGCCGCCCACGTGGCCGCCGACCTGGAGGACATCGGGCGCTGGCGCGGCAGACCCGTGGAGCTGGACGAGCTGGAGACGCGCAACCGGATCCTGGGTGCGGCGGGTCGCGAGCTCGGTGCGGTCGGCTACCTGGCCTCGCGCGACTGGATCGACGGGTTCCGGCGGCGGATGGCCGCCTGGTGGAACTCCCACGACCTGCTGCTCATGCCGTCCCTGGGAGTGGCGCCCTTCCGCCTCGGCGAGCTGCCCGCGGACGATGTGAGCCTCTCACGGGGCCTGACCAACCAGGCGGTGGCGTTCACCTCGCCGATCAACGCCACCGGGCAGCCCGCGATCTCCCTGCCGCTGCACCGCACCGCGGACGGTCTGCCGGTAGGCGTGCAACTGGTCGCCGCGGCGGGACGGGAGGACCTGCTCATCCGGGTGGCCGCGCAGATCGAGGAGGAGCGGCCCTTCCGGCACACGGCGATGCGCTGACCCGATTTTCGGGGAAGGACGGACGGGAGCGGCGGCGGGGCATGATCGTCCCGGTCGCGGTCGGCGTTCGGGAACCGTATCGGAAAATCACGCGTTATATCGTGAAGTGGCGGGGTAGTACGCCACCAGGCGAACGTGCTTCCGAGAGGAATCCCCATGGCGAAGGCGGCGCGCGCGGCACAGGCGTGGAAGACGTACCGGAGTGTGTCGAAGCCGGGCTCGCCCGGTCTCGGCGCTCGCCTGCGCGCTCTTCCCAGGATGATCGGCGCGGTCATGCGCGGGCAGTACCCCGGTATGAGCAAGGGCAAGCTGGCCATGATGGGCCTTGGCGTGCTCTACATCATCTCGCCGGTCGACATCGTCCCCGACTTCCTGGTTCTCATCGGGGTGGCCGACGACTTCGGGGTCTTCCTGTGGCTGATGAGCTCCCTGCTCGGTGAGGGCGGACGCTACGTCGACTGGGAGCGTGACCGGGTCAGAGCTGTTCCATCCTGAGCCAGGCGCGGGAGGGCAGCGGGTGGCCGAACAGGCGGGCGGCGTTGCCGTAGGCCACCCGGGCGATGTCGGCGGGCGGCAGGCTGCCCAGGTTCGTCGCGATGGCCTGCTGGGTGTCGGGCCAGGTGGAGTCGGAGTGGGGGTAGCCGCTCTCCAGCAGCACGTGCTCCAGCCCGACGGCGAGCCGCACCCCGGACAGGGCGTGGTCGTTGAGCGTGCCGAAGAAGAAGTTTCTGCGCAGGACCTCGCTGGGCTTCAGGCCGCCCTCCCAGGAGGCCTCGCCGGCCACCGGGTGGTCGAGCGCGTAGTCGGCCCGCTCGGCGAGCATCGGCAGCCAGCCCACGCCCCCCTCCACGATGAGGATCCGCAGCGCGGGGAAGCGCAGCGGGATGCCCGACCAGAGCCAGTCGGCACAGGCGAACATGGCGCTCGTCGGCATCAGCGTGGTGATCGCCTCGATCGGGGTGTCCGGTGAGGGGACGGGGGCCCAGGAACCGGCGCCGGCGTTCAGGCAGACGACCGTGCCCGTCTCCTCGCACGCCTGGAAGAACGGGTCCCAGTGGTCGCTGTGGATGGACGGCAGACGTAGCCGGGTGGGGAACTCGGGAAAGAGCACCGCCTTGAAGCCGCGCGCCGCGTTGTCGCGGATCTCCTTGGCGGCGATCTCGGGGTCGGTCAGCCAGGGCAGCTGCAGGGCGATGATCCGCTCCGGATAGGTGCCCGCCCAGACGTCCACGTGCCAGTCGTTCCACGCGCGCAGGATCGCCAGACCGAGCTCCTGGTCGCGGGTCTTGGCGAAGACCATGCCCGACTGCCCGGCCAGCATGCCGGGGAAGCAGAGCGCGGCCCAGACGCCGGCGCGGTCCATGTCCTCGATCCGGGCCTCGATGTCGTGGCAGCCGGGACGCATGTGCTCGAACCGCACCGGGTCGAGCGTCCACTGCTCGCGGGGCAGACCGGCGCCCACGTCGAGCCCGGCGCAGGGGTAGGTGGCACCGCCGTAGCGCCAGACCTGGTGACCCGAATCGGTCTCGACCACCTTTGGAGCCAGCTCGGCGTACTTCTCCGGCAGCCGGTCGTCGAACATGTCGGGCGGCTCGATCAGGTGGTCGTCGGCTGAAATGATCACATAGTCCCGCCGCCTGGGCTCGGGGTCGGGGAGCAGCGGCGTAGTCACACGGTCAACCGTATGACGCTGGAATAACACTGTTCAAGCCGCAAGGTCTCCGGTTGGTATCTCTGTCTCCCAGGACGTCTCTTACAGGCGCCCTACGGGGCCACCGGCTAGCCTGTCTGGCGGTGGATCTCGCGTGACGGGGGCAGAGATGCGAGTGGTGGTTCCGGCGCGGGGCGACATACCGTATGTCGTGCGTCTGGCGCTGCTGTTCGTGCTCGCGATCTCCACGGTGGTCGTCCATTTCAACCAGGCGCCACCTCTGCGGCCCGCCGCGGAGCTCATCTCGGACCTGCGGGCCGGCGGGGTGACCAAGGTCGTCTACGACCGCAACTGGCCCGCCTACGGCACGCTGACGTGGTCGCACGGGCCGCTCTCCTGGAACCAGGCCCGCTTCGACCAGCCCGACGACGTCTGGGACCCGGAGACCACCCGGCTGGTCCCCGAGGCTCTTGAGCGGCGCCAGGGGGCCTTCCTGGCCCAGGTACGCGCCGCGGCCGACCCCGGCGTGGAGATCGTGCGCACCGAGGGCTTCGGCGGCCCGATCGGCGGCTCGGTGGGCTCGCCCGCCTACGGGCGCTGGTGGGCACCCTTCGGCCCGGTGGCGGTGGTGGCGGAGGTGCTGGCCTGGCTGCTCATGCTGACCCGGCCGAACCCCCGCTACGCCAGCCGCTGGGCGTGGTTCTGGATGTTCCTCACCGGCGGCTCGCTGTTCTACGTACTGCTGGAGCCCCGCCCACTATGGCGCGGACCGTACGAAGTGCTGCCCGCACCGGCCAGAATCGACGGCACGCGGGGGTTCGCGATCGCGGTGGCGCTCCTTTTCGGCATGGCCATGGTCAACGCATGACCATGAGGTAGTGATGGGGCATGGTTCCCGAAGGGGGGCGAAGTCCGTCGTGGCCGGCGGATCCTCGGGCCGATCATCCGGACGGCGCTCCTGCTCGTCCTGATCTCAGGTGCCGGCCCGCTCCGCCGGCGCGGTCTGTTCCGCCGGTGCGGGCCGCCCGGGACCGTCCGGGAGTTCGTCGGGTTCGCCGGACTCCGGACCGCCGGTCGCGGCCGCGGCCCTGAGGTCGGCGGCCTCCCTGCGGATCAGCAGCACCCAGCCGCCGATCGCGACCCCGATGAACAGCCACCACTGCACGCCGTACGCCAGGTTGAGCCCGCCTCCCCCGCCGACGTCCGGTGCCGGGACGGGATCCGGCGCGGCGGCGGCCGCGGGCGACTGCTCGGTCAACTCGACGTACCCGCCGAGAAGCCGGTACGGCAGGCGGCCGCCGATCGCCTCGGTGTTGATCAGCAGGACCTGGCCCGTGGGCAGGCCCGCTCGGTCCCGGATGCCCGAGGTCTCCTCGGTCTCGGTGGGCCGTAGCCTGCCGGTGACAGTTACCTCACCTGAGGACGGGGCGGGGACCTCGGGGAGGGCGTCGGCCGTGGCACCCGCCTTGACCCAGCCCCGGTTCACCAGCACGCCGGTGCCCTTCGGGGAGATCAACGGGGTCAGCACGTAGAAGCCGACCACCTTGTTCTGGACGCGGCGCCTGACCAGGAGCTGGGCATCCGCGTCGTACCTGCCGCGGACCGTGACGGGGCGGTATTTGTCCTGCACGGAGACGGTGCCGCCGGGCGAGGTCAGCTCTTCCACGGCGACGGGGGTGGCGGCGAGGTTGCGCGTGATCTGGTCGCTGCTGGTGGATCTTTCCGTGAAACGCCCGAACTGCCACTGGCCCAGCAGCACGAAAGCGGGGATGACCAGCAACACCACCACGTGCAGGGCCAGCCATCGGGGAGTCAGCAGAAACCGGTACACGCTCTCAAGAGTAGGCATCGGGAGCGTCGCCCCGTCCTCCGAGTGCGCTTTTGGGAGTGGCGGAGGGTGCCCGCGGGCGTAGTAAGGTGCCCGGAACCGCGCGATCGTCGGATGTCATGGAAAATTCCATGGACACTCCGGACATCGCATATGGTCGGCTGAAATATCCCCCCGGGACGTTCCACCACCCTCGGAGCCTGCTCCTGATGACTGTGCTCATGCCCGCTCCCACGGCTCCGATCGCACTCCCCCGTCTCGGCGCTCTGCTGCGGCATGCCGCCCCCAGGGTGTTCGAGAGCATGATGCTTCCCGTTCTCGTCTTCTACGTCGCGCTGATCTTCACCAACTCGCACGTCGCGCTCGCGGTGGCGGCGCTCTGGGTCTACGGCGGGGTCGCCTGGCGGCTGGTCAGGCGGAGCGAGGCACCCGGCACGCTCATGCTGGCGGCGGGCACGATCACCGTCAGGGTGGTGCTGACCGTGGCGACGGGCAACCCCATCGTGTTCTTCCTCCAGCCCTGCCTCGGGGTGTTCTGCGTGAGCATGGGTTTCCTGCTCACCGCGCCGTTGCGGCGGCCGCTGATCCGGCGGGTGGTGGCCGATCTCGTGCCGTTGCCCGACCAGGTGACCGAGCACCCGCGGATGCGCCGGTTCTTCGTGTCGCAGTCGGTGCTGTGGGGTTGCGCGCAACTGCTGAACGCGGCGCTGAGCCTGTGGCTGCTGCTCAGCCAGACTCTGGAGACCTACCTTCTGGTGCGCACCTCGGCGGTGGCGGTGCTGCTCGGCGGTGTGGCACTGATCTCGGTGCTCAGCCTCCGGCACTGCCTGCGGGGCCTGGAGACGCGAGGGCCGGAGGGCTGAGGCGCATGCCGGGTCCGGGAAGCGCGGTGACCTCTCTCGGGCCGGACACCTCGTGCCCCTCGGCGCAGCGGAAGTGCTGCTCGATCGGAGCGCCGCAGCCGCGGTGGGTGAGGAGTGTCGGCGGCCCCTCGTGGTCGCTGAGATACCTGTCGCCCCACTGCATCAGGGCCACCAGGGTCGGATAGAGGTCGAGGCCCATCTGGGTCAGCCGGTATTCGTCGCGCTGCCGCTGCCCGGGTTCGCGGTAGGGCACCTTGCGCAGCAGTCCCTCCTCCACGAGACGGGCCAGCCTGGCGCTGAGCACCTGCCTGGGGGCTCCCGTGGCGGCCTGCATGTCGGCGAAACGCCGTACCCCGCTGAACGCCTCGCGCAGCACCAGGAACGTCCACTTCTCGCCGACGACGCCGAGGGCGCGCTCGATGGAACAGTTCTCCAGCCGCAGGGGCAGGTTGCCGGGAGCCGCCTCACTCATGTGCGAATCGTAAGTCGCCATGACGCCACCTCCAACGTTCGCCTAAGTCTACTTGACATACTCAGCCCTCTCGCGAGAATCTGAGTCCATGATGCGAACTCAGCTTGCGCCGCCGTGCCCGGCCCCGGCGTCACCCGTGCCCATGGGCGTCGTGCCCGGGGAGGCGATCGAGATCCGGCCCGCGCGGCCGGATGACGAGGAGCAGGTCCGTCGCTTCCTCGGGGGGCTGTCGTCCCGGACGCGGACACGGCGGTTCTTCAGCGGGGTGAGCCGTCCCGGCGCGGGCTTCGTCAGGGCGCTCCTCGCGGTGGACGAACGGTGCGACGCGCTGCTCGCGGTCCACGAGGGCCTCGTCGTCGGGCACGCGATGAGCCACCGGAGAGAGGGGGAGGCGGTCGACATCGAGATCGCCGTGGTGGTGGGCGACGAGTGGCAGGGAGTGGGGCTCGGCTCCCGGCTCGTCCGCACGCTGATGCGCCGCGCGGCGGCCCGGGGAGCCGGGACGGTGGGGATGGACGTGCTCGGAGACAACCGCACGGTACTGGCGATGATCCGCAAGATGTGGCCCGAGGCGACCATGCGCGCCTCCTGCGGCGCGGTGGAGGTGACCGCGAGAATCCTGCGCTGAGCGAGCTCCGCGCCGGGGCGCGGGCGTGTGGGCTGGGCCTCGGGGGTGTGGCGCGGTATCGAGATCAAGGCGGTAGGATCGGCGTGGCCCAAGCCGTTTCCCGCACAGTTTGCGGAATAAGGTTCTGGTGCCTCACCATTGGAATCGTGAAGACTGCCAAGAACGGACGCGACGGCCGCACCAGGATCGTCGAGGGCGCCCTACGACGATTCAGCCAAGATGGTGTCTCGGCCACCACGCTGGCCAGCCTCCGTGAGGAGAGCGGCGTCAGCGTCGGCAGCTTCTATCACCATTTCGCCAGCAAGGAACATGTCTTCGGCGTCCTGTACGCCGAGACCCTGCGCATGTACCAGGACGCGTTCCTCGCCGAACTCCATCGCCACGAGGGGGCGCGGGAGGGCATCGAGGCCATCGTCGCACTGCACATGTCCTGGTGTGGCGAGCATCGCGAGCGCGCCCACCTGCTGATCAGCGAGCGGCCGCCCAGGCGCGAGGAGCCGGGTGGCACCGAGGTGTCGGAGTCGCGCAGGGCGTTCTTCAGAACGGTCTCCGACTGGTGGCGCCCGCACATGAAGAACGGGCTGCTCCAGCCCGTCCACCCGACGATGTGCTATGTGCTCTGGCTCGGACCGGCCAACGAGATGTGCCGCCTGTGGTTCGCCGGGGCACACCAGCCCACCTCCGAGGAGATCGGCGGCCTCTGTGAGGCGGCCTGGCAGAGTCTGCGGCAGCCGGGTTCCTGACCGTCGTCACCGTTCCCGCCCGGCCGGAGCGGGCTCAGCGGGTGCCCGCCAACTGGCGCATCCGCGTCGACACCCGCCAGACGTCCTCGTCGAGCGAGATGTCCAGTCGCAGGTCCTGGCGCCGGCGCCGCAGGCCGGGCACGCGCACCCGGTCGGAGACGTCGAACCTGCCGCGCCTGGCGTAGCCGAACCCCAGCTCTCCGGGGAGGACTCGCAACTCATCCTGATTGCCACATCGCGGACAGGTCCAGGCGACCAGATCCTTGCCTCGGCAATAGTCGTGGCAGGCGCGAAAATACTCATCAGGGCGAAAACGGGACTCGCAGGCGAAGCAGGGGATCAGCATCACGGATCCTTTGAAACGGATGGCGCAGTTACCAAGAAGTACCGCCTCCCGGTTGAAGCCCGCTTGCAGAATGCTTACCCCGGTGTGTAACAGTCTCATCACTCGGGGCAGCCGGACGTGCCCGGTGCGAGGATTGCCCGGTGAACGATCTGCTGGACCGGCTCAGAGAGCTTCTGCTCGACACCGGCTACACCATCGACGGCGTCCGCGAGCGACTCGGGGACGTCGCCGCCACCGCGCTCTCTCGCGAGGAGACGGTGCCCGCCCTGCGCGCCACCGGTCAGGGCGACCCGCTCGGCACCCTGATCCGGCTGTGGTGGCTCGGCGCCCCCGTGGAGGCGCGAGGGGCACCGGCGGGGCTCCCGCTGGAGGAACTGGCCGCCGCGGGACTGGTGACCGTCGAGGGCGGGCGGGTCGCCTCCACGGTTCACCTGCAGCCCTGGGAGACCGGTGGTTACCTGGTCTCCGACCGCAAGGTCAGGCCGGGCGACCCCGCCCTGCGCCCGGACCACGTCGTCGGCGCGGGGGGAGCCTCGGCGAACCTCGCCCAGCTGGCCTCACGTCGCCCGGTCGGGCGTGCTCTGGATCTCGGTACCGGGTGCGGGGTCCAGGTGCTCCATCTGAACGGCCGCGCCGAGGAGATCACGGCCACCGACGTCAACCCGCGCGCGCTGGAGCTGGCCCGGTTGAGCTGGGCACTGTCCGGGATCACCGGGGTCGAGGCGCGGCGGGGTTCCATGTTCGATCCCGTCGAGGGCGAGCGCTTCGACCTGGTCGTCTCCAACCCGCCGTTCGTGATCTCCCCGGCCGGCCGGTTCACCTACCGGGAGTCGGGCTTGTCCGCCGACGACTTCTGCCGCGACCTCGTACGGCGGGCGCCGGGCCACCTCGCACCCGGCGGCACCTGCCACCTGCTGGCCAACTGGCTGCACGTCGACGGCGAGGACTGGCGTGACCGGGTGGGCGGCTGGCTCGCCGGGACCGGCTGTGACGGCTGGGCGGTCCAGCGCGACGTGCAGGATCCCGCCGAGTACGTCGAGCTGTGGCTGAGGGACGCCGCCGAGCAGGGCACCCCGCGCTACCGCGAGCTCTACGACGACTGGCTCGGCTGGTTCGAGTCCGAGAACGTCACCGGGATCGGCTTCGGCTGGATCACACTGCACGACTCAGGGAGTCTTGACCCGGTCGTGCGGGTGGAGGAGTACGGCCTGCCGGTGGAGTTGCCGGTCGGCGGATACGTGGACGAGGTGCTCGGCGCGATCACCACGGCACACCGGCTGACCGACGCCCAGCTGCTGGGCGCCAGACTGGCGGTCGCCGAGGGGGTGCTGGAGGAGCGGACCGGACCGCCCGGCGCCGAGGACCCGGCGCGGATCGTGCTGCGGCAGACCGGGGGGCTGCGCCGCAGCACGCGGGTCGGGACCGTGGAGGCCGCCCTCGCGGGGGTCTGCGACGGCGACTATCCACTGGCCCCGCTGCTCGACGCGATCGCGGAACTCATCGGCGAGGACCCCGACGACCTGCGGGCCAAGGCTCCTGCCGTGCTCCGCCCGCTGATTGCCGAAGGGTTTTTCCACATATCCACAGGGTGATTCTCCACAGGCTGTGGATATCGCCGCTATCGCCTGTCAATCGGATGTCAAACCCGGCGGGGGAAGCTCTGGGCGTGGGCACGGATCCGGGGGGTGAAGGGTCCGTGCAAAGTCCGGCCGGCCGCCACAGTGAGGCGGCCGGCCCGCGGGTGACGTACCGGATGACCGGGCCCCCTACACGTCGCCCGGGGCCAGGCGGCCGGCCGGGCTGCCACGTCCATTCCGGACCGCGGACCGACTTCGAGGGGTATGCCAGTGATCAACCACATCTGGATGACGCGACTTGACGATGATCTTTATGATGATCTTGGATCAGCTGTCGACCTGGTCGCGCTCCAGCAGCAGGCGCAGATCCTCGGCCTCGGGCGCCCCGAGCCTGCTGAACAGGTCGTGGGCGCGTTCGAGGCAGTCGCGACCGCGGCCGGTGCTGCCGAGGCCGTTGAGCGCCTTGCCTAGCACCCACAGAGCCTGCGCCTCACCGTACGGGTGGCTGATCTCCCGGCTCACGGTAAGCGCCTGCTCCGCGTGACGGGTCGCGTCCGTGAAGCGGCCCGCGTGGATGAAGGTCTCGGCCAGCCGGGAACAGACCCGCTGCTCCCAGACCCGTTGCCTGCTGGCCCGGAAGAAGGCGAGGCACTCGGCATGGTGGTGGACCGCCTCGGTCAACCGGCCGACCCGCGACAGGATCATCCCCAGGTGGTAGCGGGCCCTGGCGGTGCCGGCGCTGGAGCCCATCTCGATGAACAGGGCCAGCCCCTGCTCGGCGGCGGCGATCGCCTCCTGCGGCTGCTCCAGGAACAGGTGGTCGCGGGCGGAGTAGCTGAGCGTCAGCGCCTCCCCGCCCCGCGCTCCGACCTCCCTGAACGCCTCGCGCGCCGAGCTGAACCAGGCCAGGGCCTCCACGTGGCGACGTCGGCGCCCGGCCACGACGGCCAACGCGTTCAGCACCTCGCCGACAACGATGCGGTCGCCCCCGGCCGACAGCTCCAGGGAGGCGCGGAACTCCTCCTCGGCCTCGGCCAGCCGGTTGGTGCCGAACAGCACACGGCCCAGCACGTAGCGGCAGCGCAGCTCGCTGGAGACGGCACCGAGCCGTCGCGCCACGGCCAGCATCTCCCGCGTCCGGCTCTCGAATTCGCGGCCGTGGCTTCCCGACTCCAGCAGCGGCTCCATGGCGAGCAGCAGGTCGGCCCCCGGCAGCAGTGCCTCGGCCCGGTTCGCGCGGGCCACCTGGGTGATCGACGCGAACAGCGACTCCGCCTCCACCGACAACCAGGCCACAGCCTCGTCGGCGGAGACGAAGGCGTGGCCGGTACCGGTGACCCCCAGCTGGTCGGCGATCGTGCTGCCCTCGTAGGCGAGGCGGTGCGCCGAGCGCGCGGACGCCAGGTAGAAGTCGAGCAGCCGGGCCAGCGCCGCCGCGCCCTCCCCGCCGATGGCCACACTCACCCCGGACCCGCGCCACTCTTCGCCGTCCTGACCGTCGTCTCCCCCCGCCGTGCTCTCGGCCCGTTCCGCGATCCGGCGGGCGAAGAGCTTGAGCAGGTCGTGGAAGCGGTAACGGCCGGGGGCCGGAGCCTCAAGCAGGCTGGCGTCCACCAGGGACTCCAGGACGTCCTCGGTGTCCATCGCCTCCAGCGCGAGCAGCCCGGAGGCGGCCCCGATCGAGATGTCCGGGCCACCGGGCAGGGAGAGCAGCCGGAACGCGCGGGCCTGAGCCGGACTGAGCTGGCCGTACCCGAGGGCGAAGGTAGCCTCCACCGCGAGGTCTCCCACGCGCATCTCGTCCAGGCGGCGGCGCTCGTCGGCCAGCCGGGGAACCAGGGAGGCGACGGTCCAGGACGGCCGGGCGGCCAGGCGCGCCGCCACGATTCGCACCGCGAGCGGCAGGAAACCACAGGCGGCGACCACGTCCATGGCGGCGGCGCGTTCCGCCTCCACCCTCTCGGTGCCTGCGACGGTGCCGAACAGCGCGAGGGCCTCCTCCGGCTCCATGACGTCCAGGTCGATCAGCCGGGCCGAGGCCAGGTCGGCGAGTTTGCCGCGACTGGTCACGATCGCCGCGCACCCTGCCGAACCGGGGAGCAGCTGGCTCACCTGCGCGGCGTCGCGGGCATTGTCCAGCAGCACGAGCATCCGCCGGTCGGCCAGGAGCGACCGGAACAGCGCGGAACGCTCGGCCAGGCCGTCGGGGATGGCGTCGGAGGGCAGGCCGAGCCCGCGCAGGAACGCGGCCAGCACGGACTCGGGCGCGGTCGGCTCCACGCCGTACCCGCGCAGGTCGGCGTAGAGCTGGCCATCGGGGAACAGATCGTGCATGGCATGGGCGACGTGCACCGCCAGAGCCGTCTTGCCCACGCCGCCGATGCCGGAGATGGCCGCCACGGGCACGCCCTCGGAGCCCTCCTGGGCCGACAGCAGCGTGCGCAGCCGCGCGATGATCTGACGGCGCCCGGTGAAGTCGTTCACGGCGGCGGGAAGCTGCGCGGGGCGCGGCAGCTCCGGGACCACCGGTGTTCCCCGCCTCCCCGACGTTCTCATCGGCTCCGGCTCCGGCTCCGGCTTCGGGCTCCGGTCCGGGGCGCCCGGTGCGGCCTCGGCGGGCGCGAGCCGTGCGGGGCGGCCGCCGAGCGCGAGGGCCGGGTCGTCGGTGAGAATGCGCTGGTGCATGCTCGTCAGGTCGGGGCCGGGCTCGATGCCCAGTTCCTCGATCAGCGTGGCGCGGGTGTCGGCGAAGGCGGCGAGTGCCTCCGCCCTGCGCCCGCAGCGGTAGTAGGCCAGCATCAGCTGGGCGCGGAGTCGCTCGCGCAGCGGATGGTCGGCGGTCAGCGCGATCAGCTCGGACAGCACGTCGGCGTGCCTGCCCAGCTCCAGGTCCAGGTCCATCAGGACTTCCAGCACGCTCATCCGGCGCTCGGTGAGCCGGTCGCGCTGGTGTTCGGCATAGGGGCCGACGGCTCCGGCCAGCGGCTCGCCGGTGCACAGCGCCAGGCTCGCACGCAGGCTCTCCGCGGCTTTCGCCGGCTCGCCCGCGCGGCGCGCGACCTCGGCCTCGGCGATGCCACGCTCGAAGAGAACCAGGTCAAGGACGACCCCGTTCAGCCGGAGCGCGTACCCCCTGCCGACGGAGGTGAGCAGTTCGGGGCGGGTGCGCGGGGACCTGTCCGGCTCCAGCACCGCTCGCAGCCGGGAGACGTAGGTGCGCAGGGCGCCGAGCGCGCGGGGCGGGGCGTCGTCCCCCCAGATCGCGTCGATCATCTCGGTCGGCGTCACCGCCCGGTTCTCCCTCAGCAGGAGCATCGCCAGGATGGAACGTTGCAGTGGGGTGCCCAGGTCAAGCTCGGATCCGTCACGCCAGGCCTGGACAGGACCGAGTACGGCGAACCGTAATCCGTCTCCGCTGCCCTGAACAGCCATTTCTTGAATCTCCGCCCGATGGGAAGGTTTATGGCCAAATGATAGATCCTCCCCTGCTGACTCAGTAAGTAGAGGGTTGTCCGTTCGCCGAGCCGTTGATCGCACGTTAATCGGCTGTTGAGTCATGTCCACAATGCTGTGGCTGTCGGGCATGGCCCCATACGGGGGCGGCCATGCCCGACATGTCGGTGGATTGCAGGTATGAATAAAGGTGCTGTAAGCGTGATGAAGGCGGGCGGGCCTATCAATGAGCCATGGCTCCTAGAGGAAGTCGGGAGCCGCCCCCTCAAGGAGAGAACCATCATGCGCCGCTCGATCAGCAAACTCCTCGGTCTCGCCGCCGCCACCGCCGTCATCGCGATCGGTGTTCCGGCCCTCGCCTCCCCGGCCTCGGCCGCCACCCCCGCCGCCGGTTCGGCCGCCTCCAGCGACTACGACGAGTTCTGGGGCTCCTACTACTCCAAGTACTACAACGGCTCCCGCGCCAGCGCCAAGGGCCGCGTCTGGACCGAGGACGACGACAGCGTCCACGTCCAGGGCAGGCTCTACGACAAGTACTCGCCGAGCTGGCTCTGCGGCTACGTCCAGTTCAAGGTCGAGGACCACGAGGGCGAGGAGAGCTACTACTGGGCGCGCAAGTGCGGCTCCCAGGGCTACACCCCCTTCCACTTCGTCCGGGAAGAGGTTGAAAACCTGCAGGTCAGGGTCTGCTACTGGGACAAGCACGACGCCAAGAGGGCGCTGTGCGGCAAGTGGCGCTACATCTACGAGGTCGATGGCGAGGAGTGACCCCACCTCGTCCGGCGGATCCCCTCCATGACCCGCGTACGCCATCAGACGAATACCAGGCCCGCCCGAGACCCGGGCGGGCCTTTTGTTCAATTAAGTAGTTAAAGCGAGCTTTTACCGTTATGTGGCTTTTGTCGGTTTATTTGATTCTCCTTGCCTCACCCCTCGTCCGGGGGCGTCTCACGCGGCCTCGAACAGGCCCATCCGCGCACGCAGCCGTTCTCGGACGATCGGCCATTCGTCGCTCAGGATCGAGTAGTACGCGGTATCTCGGACCGTGTCGTCGGCGCCTCGGCTCTCCGCCCGCCGCACACCGTCGAGGTGCGCGCCGAGGGCTTCGATGGCGGCCCGGGATCGTACGTTCCGTATGTCGGCCTTGAGGGTTATGCGGTGGACCTGCCAGGTCTCGAAGGCGAGGGAGAGCATCAGGTACTTGCTCTCGCGGTTGATACCGGTTCCCTGCGCGGAGGCGGAGAGCCAGGTGTAACCGATGTCCGCCACGGACGGGACATCGCCCACCGCCCCACGAGTACCCGGCGGCCAGGGCATGGGGCCCTGCCAGTACTCCAGGTTCATGAGACGGGTGGCACCGACCACGCGGTCGGTGTGAAGCCACCGGATGGCGAAGGGCATCGTGCGGCCCTCCGCCTGCTCAGCCAGAGCGGCCTCCACATAGGAGACCATCTCGTCCCGGCCATTGGGGACACGAGTGAAGGTATAGGTGGAACGGTCTTCACTCGCCGCGGCGACGAGGTCGTCGACGACCGCGAGGCTGAACGGTTCCAGGCGCACGAGGCGCCCGGACAGGGTGACAGAAGCGGGCATGAGCACATAATGAGGGCTCTTTCCCCTGCTCGATGCCAAACGACACGAGACATCTTGGCGAGCATCATGAGAAGCACCGGCCGCAGGACTCTCCACAGTGAGAAAGAGCAGGTCAGACCCGCTGAATCCGCCCTGGGAACGCGCGTCGCCGACGCGGGGGCCGCGATGCGATCTCACCCCGTCGTGGGGGCCGCGACGAGCGGGGCGCGTACCTGCGGGCGAGGTGGCCGCCGGGTGGTGCGCAGGTCGGCCAGAGCCTCGCTCAGATGGTCCAGCGAGGCCGAGATCCAGGGCAGTTCCAGGGGGTCGGAGGCACCGAGCGCGGCCAGCCGACGCCGCGTCGTCTCGCCGTACAGGAGGCTGGTCGCCACCCGCGTCCGCAGGGCCGCCGGGTCGTCGCCGAAGGCGTGGCCGGGGAGCACTCCGACGCCGTGCCGGTCGAGCAGATACGCCGACAGGTCGGCGGAGGACGCGAAGTCCAACCCGGTGAAGTCGGGGTAGAGGTAGAAGCCGCCCTGCGGCGCGTCCACCCGCACGCCCGCGCGGACGAGCCGCTCGTGCACCGCCCGCGCCACCGTGCCGTGCAGCCTGCGGCTCTCGCCGATCCGCTCGACGAGCTCCGGCGGTTCGGTGTACGCGTACGCCGCCGCCTGCTGGACGGGTGCGGCCGGGCTGGACCAGATCTCGCTTGCGACCGCCAGCAACCGGTCACGCAGCCCCGCGGACGGGAGCCGGGCCACACCGATCCGCCAGCCGCCCAGGGCGAGGCTCTTGCTGAGCCCGCTGGTGATCACGGTCCGTTCGGGGGCCACGTCGGCGGGGCTGAGAAAGCCGGTGGCCGGGGAGTGGACCAGGTCGCGGTAGATCTCGTCGGAAATGATGGTGAGGTCGAGCTCGCGGGCGACCTCGGCGATCCGCCGGATCGTGGACGCCCCGGCCAGCGTGCCGCTGGGGTTGTCGGGCAGTGTGACCAGCAGCGAACGCACGTCGCGTCCCTGGGCGCGGGCGTGCGTGACCGCCGCCGCCACGCGCTCGGGGTCGGGCACCCCGCCCTCGCCATCGGGCGCGGGAACGAGCAGGGAACGCGCCCCGACCAGGTCGGCCTGGGCGGCGTAGCTGACCCAGCTCGGCATCGGCAGCACGATGTCGCCGCCGACCGCCAGCAGCAGGCCGTACAGCAGGGGTTTGCTCCCGGGGCCGCAGACCACCAGTTCCGGGTCGGTGGGCAGACCCCGCCGCGACCAGTAGCCGGAGGCAGCCTCGCGCAGCGCCGGCGCGCCGGCGACAGGTCCGTACCCGTTGTGCCCGGACGCCGCGGCCAGCCGCTCGCGCAGAGCCGGATGAACGGGCAGCCCCGCCTCTCCGAAGGCCAGGTGCAGCACGCGCTCCCCGGCGAGCCGTCTTCGCTCGATGTCCTCGTTGGCCGCCAGGGTGGCGGAAAGGGTGACGTTCATCGTGAGGTCCCTCCCTCGTTGCGGAACGTTCCCAACCCTGATGAGGTAGGGGCGTAAGGACAAGCTTCGGTTCTCGCGGGTGGGCATAAGGAAAGCTGATGCTTGATTTGCGGAGACTCGCGCTGATCTGCGAATTCGCCCGCCGGGGCAGCATCGCCGCCACCGCGGCATCCCTGGGTTACAGTCCCTCGGCGGTCTCCCAGCAGCTGGCCGCGCTGGAGCGCCAGGCCGGGACCGCGTTGATCGACAGGACCGCCAGGAGCGCGGAGCTGACCGACGCGGGGCGCCGCCTGGTCGAGCACGCCGAGCGCATCCTGGCCATGGTGGAGAGTGCCGAGTCCGATCTGTCGGCCCAGGCCGTCACCCCGGCGGGACGGGTCACGGTGACCGCCTTCCCCACCGCCGCGGTCGCCTTCGCGCCCGCGCTGACCAGGACGCTCCGCCGACACGGCGGGATCACCCTGCGGATGGGGCAGGGGCGCTCGGGGCGCGGGATGCGCGAGGTGCAGTCAGGCGAGGTGGACATCGCTCTGATCGACGACTGGTACGGCGGCATACGCGAACCGGACACCATGCGGGTCTTCCCGCTGCTGCGCGATCCGCTGGTGCTCGTGGTGCCGCGCACGCACCGGCTCGCCTCCCCCGACGTCCCCGTCGACCTGCGCGAGCTGAGGGAGGAGTCCTGGATGGCCACCCCGGACGGCGAGCCCTCCCGGCTGGCGGTGGACCGGCTGATGGCCGACGTCGGCGGCCACCGGCCGGTGCCCTGGGAGTTCGAGGGACTGAGCACGATCATCGGTCTGGTCGCCAAGGGCATCGGCATCGCGGCCGTTCCCGCCCTGGCGCTGGCCGCGGGTGTCCGGGGCATCGTCGTCCGCCCACTGCCCGGCCCGCCGGTCGGCCGGACCGTCCACGCCGTCGCCCGATCCTCCAGCGTGCACCGCCCTGCCGTCTCCGTCACCCTCAGGGCCGTCCACGTCGCCGCCAGGCTCCTCGCCGCCGACCTGGAGGCGGTCGAGCCCGTGCCCAGATGACGCCCTCGGGTACACCGGGAGACGGTCGCGCTCCCCTGCCGGTAACGTCGGCGCATGCCTCCCTCCTACGCGCTCGAGCGATTGCTGAACGACGGCGGTGCCAAGCTGGTCGCCGGGGTGGACGAGGTCGGGCGGGGAGCCTGGGCGGGCCCGGTGGCGGTCTGCGCCGTGGTCACCGACCTGTCGGAACCGCCCGCCGGCCTCACCGATTCCAAACTGCTCACCCCCGCCCGCCGCGCCGCCATGGTCGCCGAGATCACCGCCTGGGCGGCCGGTATCGGGTACGGCGAGGCGTCCCACGAGGAGATCGACACGCTCGGGATGACCGAGGCCCTGCGCAGGGCGGCCAGGAGGGCGCTGGCCGGGCTTCCCGTCCGGCCCGACGTGGTCGTGCTGGACGGCAAGCACGACTATCTGGGTGCGCCCTGGCCGGTCCGGTGCGAGGTCAAGGGTGACCTGTCCTGTGTCTCGGTGGCCGCGGCCTCGGTGATCGCGAAGGTTCGCCGGGACACCTACATGGCCTCGCTGGGCTTCTCCGAGTACGGGTTCGCCGAGAACGCGGGTTACCCCTCCCCGGTCCACCAGGCGGCCCTGGCCGAGCTCGGCCCGACGGAGCACCACCGCCTGTCCTGGTCGTACCTGGACGATCTGCCCCGCTGGCGCCACCTCAAGAGGCACCGCAACCCATTGGCCGGTGAGGGCCAGCTCGACCTCTTCGGCTAGCGGCGGACATCGGACATCATCGAAGAGTGCGAATCGGAGTCTTCCTGGTCGCGGCGGGATTTCCCGGCCGGCAACCGGGAGAGGTGCTGCGCGACACCGTGGACGCGGTCGTGGCCGCGGAGGAGGCGGGATTCGATGACGCGTGGATCGCCGAGCACCACTTCATGTCGTACGGCGTCTGCCCGTCGGCGGCGACGCTGGCCGGTGTGGCGCTGGGACGCACCGCCAGGATCAGGGTCGGGACGGCGGTGAGCGTCCTGTCCACCCGGCATCCGGTGGATCTGGCCGAGCAGGCGGCGATCCTCGACCAGGTCTCCGGGGGCCGGTTCTCCCTGGGGGTGGGCAGGGGTGGGCCGTGGGTGGACCTGGAGGTGTTCGGCACGGGCCTGGCGAGGTTCGAGCGCGGCTTCCGCGAGTCACTCGACCTGCTGTGCGAGGCGCTCTCGCGTGACACGCTCTCCGCGAGCGGGGAGTTCTTCGCCTTCAGGCAGGTGCCGATGGTGCCGGCGGCCCGGCTCAGGCCGGTTGTCGCGTGCACCTCGCCCGCGACCGTGCGGATCGCCGCCGAACGCGGGCTGCCGATGCTGCTGGGCATGCATGTCGGGGACCGGGAGAAGGCGGCCATGCTCCGTGACTACGGCGCGCTGGTGGCCGGCCCGCTGTCACCGCCCGGTCATGTCGCGGCGGCCGTGGGGTACGTGGCCGACACGACGGAGCAGGCTGTGCGGGAGATGCGGAAGGCCATGCCGCGCTGGCTGGAGCCGGGTCTCGCGGGATACGTACCGGTGGACGGGCGGGCGCGGCCGGTGCGCGACATCGGGGAGTACGTGGACTTCCTCTGCGGGACGCATCCGGTCGGCTCACCCGACCTCTGCGTGACGAGGATCGAGCGGACCGCCGAGGTCACCGGCCTGCGGCATTTGATTCTCATGGTGGAGGGGGCGGGCGATCGCGCCCGCACCCTTGAGAACATCAGACGGCTGGGAGCCGAGGTGCTGCCCAGGCTCTCCGGCCGTGCCCGCCGGGTACGGCGGGCACGGGGAGGAACGGCCTCGGGATGAGGCCGCCGTCAGCAGTCGACGAGCTCGGGCGTCTGGTTGAGGATCTGAGACCTGGCGGTGATGAACTCCGCGTGGGCCCCGGTGGCGGCCGGGTCGAAGACCGCGACCCGGTGGCAGTTCTGGAAGGCCAGCCGCACCCCGAAGTGCCGTTCCAGGGCGCCACGCATGGCGTCGCTGGCGAGCGCGCGCAGGAGCTGGCCGCGGGCGGCCTCGTCCGGCGGTGGCACGGTGTTGTCGGCGAATTCGGCACCGGTATGTTCACGCTGTTTGACCAGGTCGCTGATCAGTGACCAGGCGTAGGGCAGTGAGTCTCTGACGCAGGTGACAAAAGCCGCGTCGTCCACCTCACCGGTCCTGGCCTGGTCGAGAAGATCGTTCGAAACGGTCAGTGACATACTGCGTTCTCCTCTCGGAAGGGGATCAATCAGACACTAGGTCGGGCGTAGTGATCGCTCCATCTAGCGGGAGAGCGACACTCGCGTGGGCCCGAAGACGAAGTCGGGGTCGATCTGAGCCGCCAGATCCTCGCCCGTTGCCCTGTTGGCCCAGGCCTCGGCATTGCGGAGGTGGAACCGCACGGCCTGGCGGCCGAAGCGGTCCCAGTCCTTCTCCTGGGCGTCGAGATGGTCGAGGAGCGTGCCCAGGGCCCGGGAGTTGGCCACCTCGAGGTCGGAGAGGGTGAAGGGGCGGCCCTGCTCCATCGCGCGGATCGCCGCGGAGTGCTCCAGGCAGACGAGCAGGTCGGCGCCGACCTGCTCGCGCAGGAACGACACGTCCCCGGGGCCGTGGATCTTGTTGCCCACCACCGCGATCGGCACGCCGTAGTCGGCGGCGTAGTCACGGTACTGCCGGTAGACGCTCACTCCCTGGCGGGTCGGCTCGACCACCAGGAAGGTCATGTCGAAGCGGGTGAACAGCCCCGAGGCGAAGGAGTCGGCTCCGGCCGTCATGTCGACCACGACGTACTCACCCGCGCCGTCGAGCAGATGGTTGAGATACAGCTCCACGGCGCCGACCTTGGAGTGGTAACACGCCACCCCCAGGTCGTCCTCGCTGAACGGCCCGGTGACCATCAACAGGGGCCCCTCGGGTGCGGCGACGGCGAATCCGGCGTGGATCGGGTCGTTCCGCTCGTCGAGGCGGAGCAGACGCGAGCCGCGCCCCGGCGGGGTGGTCTTGACCATCGCCGAGGCCGAGGAGATGCGAGGGTTGTCGCCTCGCAGGTATTCCTTGATCTCGGCCAGGTGTGAGCCCATCGGTCTCGGCAGCGCGCCGTCGGCCACCCCCAGCGCCATGCCCAGGTGCTGGTTGATGTCGGCGTCGACGGCCACGACGGGACCGCCCCGGCCTGCTGTGTATCTGGAGAACAGCGCCGACAGAGTCGTCTTGCCGCTGCCGCCCTTGCCGACGAATGCCACCCTCACGACGACGATCCAATCTGGTTATGAAAATCATTGCAACTCTTGCGAGGGGACCATCATGCCACGGGGGGCGAGGGCGCGTGGCGTGTATCACCGAGCGGAGTGGGAGGGCGCCCTCGCTGCGTACGCGGATGAAAGTGGTCTCTCATGACAAGTACGGATGTGGGTCCTGAGGGAAAACACCTGCCATGTCATGACCGGTGCTGAAGGTCCGCCGTTACTGCTTCGCTCCTTCCTGTATGGACTCGGCGACGGCCTTGGGGGCGGGTAGGGCAGATGTTTGCCATCGACTCCGGTGAGATCCCGGTCGCCCGGGTATCCCACCCCGAGTCGGTTGATCTTGAGCCCCCCGGCGGGATCGTGGACGAGAAGTCAGCAAGGGGCTTTGGTGGTAGGTACCGATACCTGGTCACGTCGCGTTTCCGAGCGGCGAGCCGACGGGTTCGCCGCGTGGGGGGTCGCGCTCGCGATGCTCGCGACGCCGTTGGTCGTCTCCGCCCCGCCCCGGGCCGGGACGGAGACAGCACCGTCCCACCCGGCCACCGTGACGTCTTCGCAGCGATCGGAGGCCGGCGAGAGAGCCCCGTCCGCTCCGGCGGAGGTGACCGAGATGACGGAGGTGGCGGAGGCGGGGGCCGGGGCCACCGAGACGGTCTCGCCCGTTCCTGCCGGGCGGAGGTCTTTGCCCGCTCCAGCGGAGGCGGAGGCGGAGGCGGAGGCCGGGGCCGGGGCCACCGAGACGGCCTCGCCTGTCCTTGCCAGGTCCGGTGGAAGGAGGTCCTTGCCCGCTCCAGCGGACGCGGAGGCGGAGGCGAGGGTCGAGATCACCAAGACGGCCTCGCCCGCTCTCGCCAAGCCCGGGCAGAAGATCACCTACACCGTCGAACTGCGCAACACCGGTGACGCCGACCGGCCGGACTTCGGCTTCACCGACGACCTGTCGGGCGTGCTCGACGACGCGGACTTCGACCACGACGCGTCGGCCACCTCGGGCACGGTCTCCTTCACCGAGTCCAGGCTCACCTGGTCGGGTGACGTGGCCATAGGCCAGACGGTGACGATCACCTACGGAGTCACGGTGAACGACCCTCCGGCGGGGGACATGCGGCTCTCCGGCGAACTGGTCGGTGGCGAGGGCTCCAACTGCGAGGCCGGTTCCACCGATCCCGCCTGCGGCAACCTCGACGCGCCCGGCCTGCCGCTGCTGTACGTCCTCATGACGGCGGACCGGGAGACTGTCGATCCCGGCCAGGTGGTCGCGTACACGGTCACCGTCGGCAATGTCGGCACCGCCGCCTATCCGGGTGCCGCGCTCACCGGGGAACTCTCCGGGGTGCTCGACGACGCGATCTACAACGGC
Source organism: Streptosporangium sp. NPDC049248 (assembly GCF_040678965.1). Lineage (NCBI taxonomy): Bacteria > Bacillati > Actinomycetota > Actinomycetes > Streptosporangiales > Streptosporangiaceae > Streptosporangium > Streptosporangium sp. NPDC049248. The sequence continues at coordinate 97,511 of NZ_JBFAQY010000026.1, read as the reverse complement.
GACGCGCGGGCCACGGGCGGAACCGTCTCGTACGGCGCGTCGAAGCTGGCCTGGACCGGTGACATCCCGGCGGGCGAGACGGTCACCATCACCTACAGCGCGACCGTGAACACCCCCGACACCGGGGACCGGGTGCTGGACAGCGCCGTCCAGGCTCGCGGGGGCGGGACGAACTGCCCCGGCCCGGCACCGGGACCGGCCAGGCCCGGCGAGCCCCTTCCCGTGACGGGCCTCGGCTGTGCGCAGCGGGTCGCGGTGGAGGGTGTGACGATCAGCAGGACGCTAGCGCCGGAGGAGCCCGAGGCGGGTGACACCGTGACCTACACGATCACGGTCACCAACCCGGGGCGGATCGCGTACCCCGGAGCCCGCCTCACGGACGATCTGTCGGGGGTGCTCGACGACGCGGTGTTCGGCGATGTGGAGGCATCCTCGGGCACCGTCAGCTACGCCGAGCCGGTGCTCGACTGGCGGGGTGACATTCCGGCGGAGTCCACGGTGACGATCACCTACCGCGTCACGGTGGGCGACCCTCCTCCGGGCGACTCCGCGCTGCGCGACGAGGTGGTGGGCGTGGAGCCCGAGTCCAACTGCTCCGCGGGGTCGACCGATCCCGACTGCGGGACGGAGCCGGTGGGGATAGCCCCGACGCCGGCCTCGGCATCGGGGGCCGGCCCCGACCGGGAACCGGGGGCCGCCACCGATCCTGTGCCGGAGTCGGCGCCGATCCCCGGCCGGGAACCGGTGTCGCCACCCGTTTCCGATCCGGGGCCGATCCCTTCGCCCACGCGGGTGACCGGGCGGTCTCCCGCGCCGCCGTACGGGCCGGGCTGGGAACGGCCCCTGCCGATCCCCTGTCCCGTCGGCGGGCCCTGCGCGGGACCGGGCCGCCCCGCCCTGCCGTTCACGGGCCTGCCGCTCGGACCGGTCCTGGCGGGGTTCCTGCTCCTCGGGCTCGGCCTGGCCCCGCGGCTGTGCCACCGGCGCGGGACGTCCTGATGTTCCGTTCCTCAACGGAGGCCGTGAACGCGCGGCCGGGAGGCTGAAGCCGTCAGGACGGTCTCCCGTGCCCGGTGTCCGGTGAGGGACACCGCACCGGGAGTCTCCCGCGGGTCAGGCCGGCTGGGACCGGCGGCGACGGCGACGGAGCAGGAACGCGGTGGTGGCCAGCCCGGCCGCGGCGGCGGAGGCCAGTGAGATCGGCAGGACCCAGTCGGTCGTCTCCGGCGAGGCCACGGTGTTGACGTCCGTGGCGCAGACCAGCACGGGGCCGGCCGCGCTCCTGCGGGCGCAGGCGGTCGTCGCCAGGTTCCGCGCCTCCGCTGCCCCGGCGACCGCGCCGACCCGGGCGCTCAGGTGGACGACGGTCTCCTTCCTGGGCAGGACGTTCACGGTCCACGCCACCTTGTCCCGCTCCACGCGGCCTCCGGCGTCGGCCTTCACGAAGGTCATCGACGGCGGCAGGGACTGCACCAGGAGGATGCGCCTCAACCGGGTGGTTCCCTGGTTGCTGATGCGGAGCGTGTACGTGCTCTCCGCGCCGGGAGCGGTGTCCCTCATTCCGTCGTCGATGGAGATGGAGAGTGAGGGGACCGGATCACCCCAGGCCGGCTGCCATCCGACAGCGGGTACGGCGACCGCGGTGAGCAGGCTCAGGCTGGCCAGGCGGCGTTTCATCCTCTTACCTCCGTAGTGACTCTAAGTAATCACTCCATAACAGCATTCCGGCCCTCGTGGGCGCTCTCAACGCGCCGGGTGTGTCGCTCATCAGCGTTGCCCGCCGATCCGCCGTCCGTCAGCCGCAGGCGGAGTCGAGGACGACGGCGTTCGCTCCCGCGCGCTCCCTGCCGCGGTTCCCCGTCGGCACGGCGGGTACGGCGGCGTCGGCCCCGGCGGGCGGGGCCGCCAGGGTGGCGGTGACCTCGCGCCTGATCAGGTGGTAGTCGGGCGCACCCGAATAGATCAGCGGGGGCACGAACTGGAGGCTCCTGATCCTGGAGTTCTTCACCTTCTCCGAAAGCTCGACCAGGTCGGGCAGTAGCTGCCGCGGTATGTCGGTGGAGATCGCGTCGACGGTGGCGGTGGCCAGTCTCTCGAAGCTCTTGAACACCGTCACGGGGTCGGCCTGCTTGGCGACGGCGTTCAGCAGGCATTTCTGGCGGCTCATCCGTACGTAGTCGTCGCTGAAGGTGCGGGACCTGCCGTACCAGAGCGCCTCCTCGCCCGAGAGTTTCCGCCGGCCCGCCTCGATCCGGCCCTCGTTCTGCCTGCCGTACACGATGGGGTCCTTGATTCGGATCCGCACGCCGCCCATCGCATCGACGATTTCCACGAACCCCCTCATGTCGACCATCGCGTAGTAGGAGATGTCGAGCCCGAGGATGCCGCCGATCGTCCTTTTCAGCAGCGAGGGGCCACGGTGCCTCTTACCCAGCTTCGGCGCCATCTCCGGGTAGTCCTCGGCGTACTGGTAGACCTCGTTGAGCATGCCCGGTGTGTAGGGCGGCTCGCCTTCGAAACCGAAGGGAAATCGCTCGCGGGCCGGGCCCGGCGGCATCGGGACTTTCTCCAGGTTCCTTGGCAGGCCGAAAAGCACGGTTTCGCCGGTCCGGGTGTCGACGCTGGCCACGGTCATGCTGTCGGTGCGCACGCCGACCCGGTTGGCCGCCGCGTCCGCGCCGATGAGCAGGATGTTGATCCGCTCCATGCCCTTCCACGGGTCCGTCGGCATCGGCGTGACGCTTTCCGCGAACACCGAGGTCACCACGCTCTGGGATACGTAGGCCAGCCGAGCCACGTAGATCATCGGAGCGGTCACCAGCACGCACAGCAGGCCGACGAGCGCGGCTGAGAGGTACCGGGCCGAGGGAGACGACGACTCCGGCCGCACCAGCAGGTAGGAGTGTATGACCACGGCCACCGCCACGGCGGCCAGCAACATCACGGCGAGCGCGAAGGCCCAGAGCCAGACGGGTTGTACGGCGAGGGCGAGCAGGGCGGGTCCCGCGGTCAGTATGGCGATCGCGGCGGCTCCGGCGAGGGTCAGCTCGACGCCCATCAGAAAGGCGCCCGTCAGGCGGCGGCCCGCCCAGACGTGGGCCAGGCCCCACAGAACGGCCGAGCCCAGTGTCAGTGCCAGACTCGATCCGACGCCTGTCCGCCCCGTGTTATCGGCCATAGCCCTACATCTCCTGTCCGTCACCCCAATACGTCGCAGGTTAGTAACGGTTTCCAGTTGAATGGGCTATGTGGTTGTTCGACGCGCTGAGGGCGGTCGGTCAAGGTTTGTAAACCAGATCACGCCGTCGGGATGACGCTGACCTCCAAATTATCGTCAAAAAGGACACGTAATCGATTTTGGCTGGCAAACGCGGGGATTTCCAGGTAAAGCGGTTAGGAGGTCCCGTGCGTAAAATGATCAGCTCGATTTTGATCGCGCTCGGCTGCCTTCTTGCGCCCCTTACCCTCGTCGCCTTCTGGGCGGCGAACGAGGTGGCGGACCCCGGCGGCTACCTCAGGAACATGGCACCGCTGGCCCGCCACCCGGACGTGCGGGACGCGGTCACCGGCCGCGTCGCCGACGAGATCACCCTGAGGCTGCGCGAGAGGGGCGTCGCGACCGAGGAGGGGCTCGTCCACAACGTGGTGGGTGATCAGGTCGACGATGACTTCGTCACCGCCTGGGTGGAGACCAACAGGCTGGCGCACCGCCGGTTCGTCGCGGCCCTGAGCGCGGAATCCGACATACCACGCGGCATCGGCTACGACCTCGCTCCCATGTACGAACTGGTCAAGCACCGGCTGCGGAGCGACGGTCTGAAAGCCGCCGCCCTCCTGCCCAGGACACCTCTCGTCGTCCAGGTGCTCCCCGCCTCCGGCGTGTCCAAGATCGACCACATCCATGACGAGCTGATCTCACTGAGGTGGGCCCTGGCGGGTATGTCACCGGCTCTGATCGCCTCCGGCATCCTCCTGGCACGCGACCGGTGCGCCGCACTGATCGGTGCCGGTGTCGGCGTGGCCGGGGGCATGTTCACACTGGCGATCGCCATGTCCGCGCTACGTAACGTCTACCTGCCGCAGGCCACCGGCCCAGGAGGCCTGCCGGTCGCCGCCGTGCTCGTGATATTCGACGCGCTGACCGCCTTCCTGAGGAACGGCCTGCGCGTGCTCTTCGTGCTCGGCCTGCTCATGGCGGGGGCGGTCTTCGTCGCCAGGAACGGGCTCATCCGGTACCGGGCCCTCGCCATGTTCGAATCCCGCGCTCACCAGTCGGAGGAGCCGGCGAACGACGTCGCCGACGGCCGGTAGCCGAGGCGGGTGCGCGCCGCGGTGATGTCCAGGGTCCGCTCGACGGCCAGGTGGCCCGCGGCGTAACGCGTCAGCCGGGGCGGGTGCGGGCGCCGGAGCAGCCGGAAGGCGGCCTCGGCGACGGCCGCGACGGGGTCGACCAGCTTCAGGGGCAGATAGTACGGTTCGGCGTCGATGCCGCGCTCCGCGAGGATCGCGCGCAGGGCGTCGTCGAGCACGACGGGCTCGGCGTCGGTCACGTTGAAGACGCCGTGGTCGACGGGCCCCGCGGCGGCGAGCAGGCAGGCCAGGACCAGGTTGTCCACCGAGGTCAGGCTGATCCGCTGGCGTCCGTCGCCCACCGCGAGCAGCCGGCCTCCCCTGACCGCGCCGAGGACTCGGGGAAGCAGCGTGGTGTCCCCCCTGCCGTAGACCGCGTGCGGCCGTAGGATGACCGCCCGCTCCAGGCACCTCTCCGCGGCGGCCTTCGAGGCACCGTAGGCGCCCACGTACCGCCCGACCGGGGCGGCGTCCTCGGTGGCCATCACGGTCGGCAGGAACGGGTCGTAGACGCTCGCCGTGCTGACGTGTACGAACCTGGCGCCGGGGAAGGCCGCGGCCGCGTTGCGGGTGCCGTCGACATTGGCCGCCCAGATGCCGCGGGCCGGCCCCCAGTCCGTGACGCTCCCGGCACAGTGGATCACCGCGTCCACCTCCGGCGGCTCCGGCCGCTCGCCGAGGAGGTCCCACGATGTGTACGGCGCCTGGCCGACGTGCCCGCCGTCCACTCCGGGCCGCCTGCCGAAGGCGAACACCGTCCAGCCCTCCGCCACGGCCGCCCGGCAGACCGCGCCTCCCACGAACCCCGAGGCCCCCGTCACCGCGACCCGCAAGGCCCCGCCGCCCGGCCTGGAGGCGGTGCCGGCCCGACGCGAGGGGTTTCGACGCTCAGCCACGGCGGGCGACCAGATCCCGCAGGGCGGCCCGGTCGAGCTTGTCGGCCCGCCCCGAGCGGGGGAAGGCGTCGAGCGGCTCGATCCGGTCGGGCAGGGCCGCCGAGTCCACGATTTCGGGAAGTGCCCCGCGCAGCAGGCTCTCGTCGTAGCCGCCGGTGGGCACGACGGCCAGCACGACCTCCTCGTCCCCGGTTTCCGGGTCGGCGAGTCCGACGATCGCGGCCTCGGCCACCCCGGGCAGCGCCGCGATGCCGGACTCGTACAGGCCCGGATAGATGTTGACGCCGTCGCGGAGGATCATGTCCTTCTTCCGGCCGAGCAGGACCAGCCGGCCGGCGTCGAGCCGGACCAGGTCACCGGTGGCGATCTCGCGCAACGGCTCCTCGCCGAGGTAGCACCGCGCGAGGTGGGGCCCCGAGACGAACAGTTCGCCGTCCTCGGCGATCCGGACGCCGACGCCGGGCAGCGGTGCCCCGAGCAGGTCTCCCTCGGCCTGGGCCAGCTTCTCCCGCGCCGACGCGATGGCGATGGGGAGCGCCTCGGTCATCGCGTAGACGGACAGCACCTCGGGGCCGGCCTCGATCGCGCGCCGGAGCACGCCCGGCGGGGCGGGGGCGGCGCCGAGCAGGAGGTAGCGGAGGGTTCCGGGAAGCCTGGGGGTCCGGCGCAGCAGCCTGTCCAGGTGCACCGGCACGGCGAAGGTGTGGGTGGCCCGTCTCGCGGCCAGCTCGGCGGCGAGGTCCCCGCCCCCGGGCAGTGACCAGGTCGCCCCGGCCAGCAGGGCGGGAAGGCCGAGCATCAGCTGGTCGGTGTGCACGATGTCGCCGGGGCCGAGCGGGAACACGCTCCTGAACATCTCCAACCCGGTCGCGAGCGACCTTCGGGTGTGCACCACCCCTCGCGGACGCGCCGTGGTCCCGGAGGTGAAGATCACCGCCGCCGGTTGGTCCGGGTCGGACTCGTCCGCCCGCCGCCCGGACGGGCCGGACGGCGATCGGAGGATCCCGGGCAGCCGCAGCGCCCCCCGGGGAACCCCCGGCAGCCAAGGGCCGGTGTACAGGTGGCGGACGGGCCGGCCGGGAAGCGGATCGGCGAGGTTCGGCAGGAGCAGGCCGCGGCGGCGGGCCAGGCTCCTGAGCGGGCCGCTCAGTGTGTAGAGCAGGGACTCGCTGATCACCCACGCGGGCCGGGTCGCGGCCATGCGGGCCGCGAGCACGTCGGGCGCCAGCCCGGGATCCGCGAGGACGAGCGTCCCGCCCGCCGCGACCGCCCCCAGCGCCAGCGCCACCGCGTCCACCCCGGGCCGCACCGCGAACAGCACCCCGTCCCCGGGCCGCATCCCCTCCTCGGCCGGCGGTCCGCCCATCGCGTCGCGGACCGCCGACACCCGGCGGGCGAGCTCACCGTAGGTGATCTCGCGGCCCCGGCCGTCGACGATGGCGGTCCGTCCCGGCTCCCGCCCGGCGACGGTCATGATCCCGTTGATGATGTCGTTCACGTGGCGCTGACCCACAGGTGCTCGTAGGTGGGAATGAGGACCCCTCTGGCCGCGCGCCGTCGCAGGACGCGCACCCGGTGGGAGAGCAGTACGGAGGCCACCGCCCGGATCTCCGCCAGGGCCAGCGGGTAGCCGATGCAGAAGTGCGGGCCCGCGCCGAACCAGAGCCTGCGCAGCTCGGGCGGGTGGGGGCGGGAGGGATCGAACGGGCCGTACGCCCTGGCGCAGTTGTGAGTGACGATCAGCACCCTGTCGCCGGGGCGCACCGCGGCCCTGCCGACGCGCGCGGCGGCGGACACCGAGCGGAGCATCAGCGGGGTCGGCGTGGTGACCCGCATGGCCTCCTCGATGACCCGGTCCAGGTCGTCCACCGGGGTCCGGTGGTCGTGCAGGAGGGCGAAGAGCCGGGGGACGAACGTGGCGACCGTCTCGGTACCGGTCAGGAAGAACGCCCCGGCCGCTCCCCTGGCCTCGGTGGGCGAGAGCCCCTGTGCCCGCATCCGGCCCATCACCGTGGACTCGTCGGCGGCCTCGTAGGCGGCCTGCGCGATGTCCCCGATCCGGTCCAGCACCTGCCGGGCGGCCGCCACCTGCCGATCCGACAGCCGCCGCGAGCGGAGCGAGACCATCGAGACGACCCGTTCCCCTTCCGCGAACAGCTCCCTGGCCCGAGCCTCGGAGACCTCGCCCAGCCCGATCACCCGGCAGATCACCGCTCCGGCCATCAGCCGCATGGCGTCCACCAGGTCGACCGCCTCGCCGCGTCCCAGACGCGCCGAGAGGTCGTCGAGCGGCCCGCGGAGCACATCGTCCACCAGCGCCGAGACGTACGCGGGGGTGAACAGCGGCATCAGCTTCCTGCGCAGCGCAAGGTGGCCCGCTCCCTCCATGTTGAGCAGTACGGAGGGGCCGAGCACGGGCGTCCACAGGTCGCCGGGTGATCCGGGGCCGTCCTTGCGGAACCGCTCGTCCATCAGCACGGCCCGTGCCACGGTGGCGTCGTTGACCACGACGCCCAGCCCGGGAACCCGCACCACGGGCCCGAGTCTGGCCAGCAGCCGCAGGAGCGGGTAGGCGAAGGGATGCGCGGCCAGGTAGAGCCGTGTCTCGTGGTTCACCGGACGTCGATCACTTCTGGGCGGTAGTGGTGGTCGGCGTACCAGGCGAGGGTGCCCACGAGACCGTACGCCCTGAGCCTGCGCACGGAGCCGAAGACCACCACGTCGCGGCGTGAGCCGTACGCGGCGGTGAGCATGCGCACCCGGTTGACCAGGGCGCGGTCCTCGTGGACCTCCTCGATCGCGGTCCTGGGGAAGCCGCCCGCGCGGTCGTAGAGGTCCGCGGTGATGGCCAGGGTGGCGCCGGGCATCATCACGTACGGCCCCAGGTAGCGCGGGTCCCTGTTGCCGGGCCGAAAGCGCCCGAAGGTGGCCGCCACCTCCACCACGAACGGGATGAGGCGCCGCTCCCAGAACTTCAGCCGGAATTCGTCGGTCCGGGGGCGCAGCTGGCCGCCGACCATCTCCAGACCGTCATCGAAGGCCCGCCGGATGTTGCGCACCCAGTCGGGGCGGGGCAGGCAGTCGGCGTCGGTCCTGGCCAGATGGGTCGCCCCGTGCGCGATGGCGTGGCGCATGCCGGTGTCGGAGGCGGCGCCCGTGCCCTTCCGGGTCTCGACGATCACCTGGACACCGTGCCGCCGGACGATCTCGGCGGTGCCGTCGGTGCTCGCGTTGTCCACCACGAGCAGCGTGAAGTCCCGATCGTCCTGCTCGGCCAGCGCGCTCAGCGTCGCCTCGATGCCGGGGGCCTCGTTGTAGGCAGGGATGATCACCCAGAGGTTCATCACATCTCCGCCAGGATCACACCGGTGCTGATCCCGCCGCCCAGGCCGAGCAGCGCCACCCGGTCGCCGGGCCGCCAGCCGCCCAGTGCGAGCTGGAGCGGCAGCGTGGTCGAGGCGCAGTTGCCGTGCTCGGGCAGGCTGACCACGAGCCTGTCGGCGGGGATGCCGAGCACCTGGGCCAGGAAGCGCAGGTAGGGCAGCGCCACCTGGTGCACCGCCACGATGGCGAAGTCGTCCCAGGTCAGGCCGGTGCGCTTGAGCGCGTTGAGGAAGATGTCCGGGCCGATCATCTCGAACGCCTCCTTCAACCTGCGCCCGTCGCCTCGGAAGTAGGAGTATTCGGGGTCGCGGGGATGCGCCGAACCGCCTCCCGGCAGGGTGCCGACCGCCCACGCCGTGGAGTCGGCCGCGAAGTCGCGGTAGAAAATGCCGCGTTCCATATCGGCGGCGACCGTGACCGCGGCTCCGGTGTCCGACATCGTGTAGCCCGCGAAGGAGTCGACGAACTGCGCTCGGTCCCTGACCCGCCAGCGGATCGCCCGTGAGGGGATCTCGCCCGAGCAGACCAGTACCTTGCGGTACGCCCCGGACAGGATCAGTGCCTCGGCGATCTGGATCCCGTTGATCATGCTGTTGCAGGCGTTCTTGATGTCGAACACCGGGCAGGAGAGCCCCAGCTTGGCCGCCACGATGTGCGCGGTGGCGGGCTCGACCATGTCCTGCGAGGCCGACGCGAAGACGAGCAGGTCGACGCCTGAGTGGTCGAGGCCGCGCGCCGCCTCGGCGGCCAGGTCCGAGGCCTGCTGGTCATCGCGGGCCACATGGCGCCGTCGGACTCCCGTCAGCCTCTCGACGACGCCTCCGTAGGGCACGTAGCCCTCGATCCGCCGCTCCACATCCGCGCTGGACATGGTCCGTTCCGGCAGATACGTCGCGACGCCCGTGATCCGGGCTTTCATTGATCTCCCTATACAGGATTTAGTCTCCCTATGTCCCCATGCTCGCGCAATGTATCGAAAAGGTGCAGATTTGTCCTGATCGTGCAGCTGGGGACCGGTGAAACGGCGCGTCTCACACCGGCATAAGCCGGTCATGCAGGGGTAGCCGATCCTGTCGTGAGCGACGTTCAGACAGGGACCGTGACCACGAAGGTCCCCGCGAGGTTGGACCGGCTGCCGTGGTCGCGATGGCACTGGATGATCGTCGTCGGCCTCGGCACCGTCTGGATCCTCGACGGCCTCGAAGTGACGATCATCGGGAACCTCTCCGCCCAGCTGGCCAAGGAGGGCAGCGGCCTGGCGATCACCCAGGCCCAGGTCGCGGGCACGGCCGCGGCCCTCTACGTGGCGGGGGCGTGTCTCGGGGCGCTGTTCTTCGGCTGGCTCACCGACAGGTTCGGCCGGAAGAAGATGTTCATGATCACGATGGCCGTCTACCTGGTCGCCACCGCCGCGACGGCGTTCTCCTTCTCCGCCTGGTGGTTCTTCCTGTTCCGGTTCCTGACCGGTTTCGGCATCGGTGGCGAGTACGCGGCCATCAACTCGGCCATCGACGAGCTCATCCCGAGCCGCCATCGCGGCAGGATCGACATCATCATCAACGGCAGCTACTGGCTCGGCGCCGCCGGAGGCGCGCTGCTGACCGTGCCGCTGCTCGACAACCTCCCGCTGAACATCGGCTGGCGCGTCGCCTTCGGCCTGGGAGTGGTGCTCGGCCTGGCCATCCTGCTGGTCCGCAGACACGTGCCGGAGAGTCCCCGCTGGCTGTTCATCCACGGCCGCGACCGGGAGGCCGAGAGGCTGGTCGACGAGGTGGAGGAGCGGATCGAGCGCGAGGAGGGTATCCCGCTCGACGAGCCCTCGCGGTCGATGACCATCCACCAGCGCAAGTCGATCGGCTTCGGGCGGATCGCGCACACCATGGTCGCCCGCTACCCCAAGCGCACGGTCCTCGGTCTGGCGCTCTTCATCGGCCAGGCGTTCCTCTACAACGCCGTCACCTTCGGGTACGCGCAGATCCTGTCGACCTTCTTCGGCATCGTCACCCATACCGGCTACTACTTCGCGGTCATCGCGGTCGGCAACTTCCTCGGCCCGCTCCTGCTCGGGCGGTTGTTCGACACGGTCGGCCGCATCCCCATGATCTCCGGCACCTACATCGGATCCGGGGTGCTCCTTCTCGGCACGGCCTGGCTGTTCGACCAGGGGGTGCTGACCGCGGTCACGCTCACCGCCTGCTGGTGCGTCGTGCTCTTCTTCGCCTCCGCCGGGGCGAGCGCGGCCTACCTGACGGTCAGCGAGATCTTCCCGATGGAGACCCGGGCCATGGCGATCGCGTTCTTCTACGCGATCGGCACCTTCGCCGGCGGCGTGTCCGGGCCGCTGGTCTTCGCCAACCTGGTCAAGAGCGGCAGACCCGGTGACACGGCGCTGGCCTTCTGTATCGGCGCGACTCTCATGATCATCGCAGGGCTGGTGGAGCTGTTCCTCGGGGTCAAGGCCGAAGGCAGGGGGCTGGAGGACATCGCCCAGCCGTTGAGCGCCAAACAGGGCTGACCGTCCAGCCGGGCTCGCGGCCCCGCCGCCGTCCGGGCGACTTGGTACGATAGTCGTTATCATTTGAGTATCTGTTCAGGAGTTCGCCCATGGAAGTCGTCGCCGGTCTGGACACGTGCGTGACCGTGGAGCCCGACGAGGCCAGGGTGGCGGCGACACGGGATCGTCTTGTCACCCCGAGCGAGGCGGCCCGGCTCGCCGACCTGTTCAGGCTGCTGGGCGACCAGACCCGCGCGCAGCTGCTGTACGCGCTGCTCGAGGCGGGTGAGCTGTGCGTCTGCGACCTCGCCGAGACCGTCGAGGTCAGCGACACCGCCGTGTCGCACGCCCTGAGGCTGCTGCGGACGGCGGGCATCGTGGCCGGCCGCCGGTCCGGTCGGATGATCTACTACCGTCTCGCCGACGCCCATGTCAGGATGCTCCTCGACCTCAGTCGCGAGCACCTCCGTCACGAGATCGTCGAGGGCTGAGAGCGGCCCGTCCGGTTGTCACCGGGGTTCGCCGCGCGGTTCGCGGCAGGGGCGCGGGGCGCAGCGGGTTTCAGGGCCCGTCGTCGCGGCAGAGGAGCACATAAGATCTTTTTTCACGATCTACTGTGATCAGGCTCGCCGGGCTGAACACCGTCACCCGCACCGTGATCCTTTTGGAGGTATGCATGCGTGGTACAAGTCGCGTGTTCGCCCTGACCGCCGCCCTCGCCCTGGGGCTGACCGCCTGCGGCGTCGGCGGGGCGGCCGAAGGCGGGAAACCGGTCGAGCAGTCCGTTTCCAAACCCACGGAGAAACCGGCCGAGAAGCCCGCGGGGCCCGTCACCCTGAAGTACTGGACCTTCTCCCCGCCCGAGGCCGGGCTGAAGGCGGCGCTCGCCGCCTTCGAGGAGGCGAATCCCGGCATCAAGGTCGAACTGCGCACCTTCGACGAGGTCGGCTACCACAAGCGGCTGTCCAAGGCACTCGACGACGACCGGGCGGACAGGGCACTCGACGTCGTCGGCATCCACATCCCGACCATGACCGGCGCGGTCAAGGACCGGCTCCGCCCGGTCGCGGACTGGAAGGACAAGGTCGGCGGCGACCTGCTCGGGGAACTCGACCCGGCCGTGGTCAAGCAGACGGAACAGGCCGCCAAGGACGGCAGGCTCTACTCGGTCCCGATGGGATCCACCGCCGGTGCGGTCATGTACTACGACGCGGCTCTCCTGTCCGAGCTCGGGGAGTCGTTCCCCACGACGATCGCCGATCTCGAATCCATCGTCATGCGGGTCAGGAAGGAGATCCCCGACCTCCAGCCGATCGTCTTCTCCGGCGAGCCGCGCCCGCAGGAGGAACTGCTGTTCACCATCGCGGGCCAGACCCACCCGACCCTCTCCGACGACCTGCTGGCCGGCCGGAAGTCATGGAAGAGCGCCGAGATGGTCTCGGCCCTGACCGCCTATGAGTCGATGTTCGACAGGGGCGTGCTGGCGAGGTCCATGCTGGCCCTCAGGGGCGACGGCCCGGCCGAACTCTTCCGCTCCGGCAAGGCGCTGTTCCTGGTGGACGGCTCAGCTCAGAGCTCGATGCTGTCCACGTCCTATCGCAAGACCGGCAGGGTCTCCGTCAAGAGGATCGGAGCCGGCCCCTTCCCCACTGTCCTGCCGAACGCCAGGCCGGCCGCCCGCAGTACGGCCGAGGTGGGCCTGGCCGTCCCCAGGAATTCCAGGTACGTGGCCGAGGCGGCCACGCTGATCGAATTCCTGACCGTGGGCGACGGCGTCTCCAGCTGGGCCGGGGATCTGACGATGGCCCCCGCGGCTGCGGACTTCAAGGTGGAGTCGTCGGTCTTCGCCACCCAGGAGGGTAAGGACGGCTACGCCGCGCTCCAGGAACTCATCCGGGGTGGCGGCTCGCTGAACGTCCCCGACGAGGTGTTCCTGGAGCGCGCGGAGGGCGATGTGATCCTCGACGTCGCCCGCGGCAGGCTCACCCCGGAGAAGGCGGCGGACCGCCTGCAGGAGGAGTGGTCACGCAGCCGGTGACGGCTCCGGGTCCGGTGCGGCCTCCACGGGCCGGAACGTGCGGCGGTAGGCCAACGGCGAGACGCCGACGACCACCTGCAGGTGCTGGCGGAGCGAGGCCGCGGTGCCGAACCCGGCCCGCAGGGCGATGCCTTCCACCGGCAGGTCGCTGCTCTCCAGGAGCCGGCGGGCCAGCTCCACCCGCTGCAGGATGAGCCACTGCCCGGGGCTGAGGCCCACCTCGTCGCGGAAGCGCCGGGTGAAGGTACGGCGGCTCATCCGGGCGTGGGCGGCAAGCTCGCTGAGAGGGAGCGGTTTGTGCAGCCGGTCCAGCGCCCAGGCCCTGGTCGCCGCGGTCGTCGTGGCGGTCGGCGCGGGAAGCGGGCGCTCGATGAACTGGGCCTGGCCGCCGTCGCGCCACGGCGGCACGACGCATCGCCTGGCCACCCGGTTGGCCACCTCGGTGCCGTGGTCGCGCCGGACGATGTGCAGGCAGAGGTCTATCCCCGCGGCCACTCCGGCGGAGGTGAGCACATCCCCGTCGTCCACGAACAGTACGTCCGGGTTGACCCTGACCCGGGGGAACAGCTTCTGGAAGTGCTCGGTGTGGCTCCAGTGGGTGGTCGCGGGACGGTCGTCGAGCAGTCCGGCCGCCGCGAGCACGTAGGCGGCGGTGCAGATCGAGACCAGGCGGGTGCCCGGCCGGACGAGCGCGATCGCGTCGGCCACGGGCCCGGTGAGCCGTCCCTCGGTGGAGGCGGAGCCGAGCGCGTGGGTGGCGGGGATCACCACGGTGTCCGCGTCGGCCAGGACCTCGGCCCCGTGGTCCACCGTGATCGAGAAGTCGGCGTCGGTGCGCACCGGGGCGCCGTCGACGGTGCAGGTGAGCACCTCGTAGAGCCGCTCGCCCTCGGGGCTCCTGGCGATACCGAAGATGCGCGGTGGGATGCCCAGCTCGAAGGGGATCACACCGTCCAAGGCGAACACGACGACCCTGTGCATGGCCTGATTCTCACATATGGCGGATGCGGGCCATCCTCACCGGGACCGCGGTAACCGGTGGCGGGGTTCACGGCGCGTCAGGCGCCGGTGCACGAGTCGTGGGTCGCGTCGAACCCCTTCAGGCTCTCGTTGTCGTTGCGGGGAAGCGGCTTCAGGCCCTTCCAGTCGTCACCGATCGTCAGGATGAGCCTTCCCGTGGTCGCCCAGGAGACGGGCCTGGGGGTGGAGACGTTCAGGTCGCGGCTGAGGGTGGGCGCCTTGGCGGTGCCGTTCGGCGAGTAGGCGATCGTGGTCGCCGGGTACGGCTTGTGCGGAGCGTCGCCGATCCTGGCGACGTGGTAGCCCCGTTCCTCCAGCTGGACCGCCACTCCGGTGGCCAGCCCGGACCGCATGGTTCCGTTGCGCACCTCTACCTGGATCTTCGATCGGGGCACCCTGGACTGACCGCCCCTGACTCCGGAGCCGGTGATCGCCCGATCCGTCGCGACGATACGGAACAGCTTGCCGCTCTGTGGCTCGACCCACTCCACCCGGCCCGGATGGACCAGCGAGTAGCGCCACGGGGTGGTGATGAAGTGGATCTGTCCGGCGGCGAGCCCCTCGGCGCTGGTGGCCAGGTCCTTCATGACGCCGGGGGTGAGGCCGGGGTCGGTGGTGACCGACTTCGTCGCCGCGTCCAGGAAGCCGAACAGCCGGGCCGGGTCGGTGAGCGTCTCACCGCTCATGACCTTCTTGACCATGGAGGCGATGAACATCTGCTGGCGCTGGATGCGTCCGATGTCCGATCCGTCGCCCAGGCTGTAGCGGGCCCGTACGTAGCCCAGGGCCTGCTCGCCTCCGAGGTTCTGGCGTCCGGCGGCCAGGTGGAGCAGGGCCTTCTTGTCGTCGATCGCCTCGGGTACACAGATCTCCACGCCACCGACCGCGTCGACCATGTCCTTGAAGCCGGTGAAGTCGACCTTCACGAAGTGGTCGATGTGGATGCCGGTGAGCGATTCGACGGTCTTCCAGGTACAGGTGATGCCGCCGGAGTTGAACGACTCGTTGATCATTCCCAGGTGCGGCTGTTGCCCTGGCAGTCCCTGCCTGGCCCGGCAGGCGGGGAGCTGGACCATCGAGTCGCGCGGGAAACTGATGACCATCGCGTTGTCCCGCTTCGGCGAGATGTGCGCGAGCATGATGGTGTCGGTCCGCTCGCCCGCCACCCGGCCGTACCTCGCGTTCTTGCCGTTTCGCTGGTCCGAGCCGACGATCAGGACGTTCATCGCACTGGTCGCCACCTTGGCCGGTCGGCGTCCGAGGTCCTCCGCGGCGACCTCGACGTGCTTGACGTTGCCGGTCAGCTTGACGTACGCGCCGGCCACGGTCCCGCCCGCCACGAGCAGCACGGCGGTGACGGCGGCCACCAGCCACCACAGCCACCTGCGGCCAGGGCGGAACGAGCGCCGGCCAGGTGGAACCGCCGGCGGCTCGGGGAACGCGCCGATCACTTCGTTGCTCACGTGACTCCCGGGAGGAAGGGCCACGGCGTGCGCCCGTGACCGAGGAGCCGTATTCCGGCCGTCGCCGAGTGTACTGATCTTCCGGTGCGTTGAGATCCTTTACGCGGCATATCCCGTATAGGGGTGCATGTCCTGTTACGATCCGCCGGTGATTATCCGTGACGGGCATCTCGGCGACGTACCGGCTGTCCTGGCGATGTTCGACAGCGCGGTGGCCTGGCTGACCGCCCAGGGACGCACCGGTCAGTGGGGCAGCGAACCGTTCTCGACTGACGCGGCCCGCGTGGAGAGTGTCACCTCATGGGCGACGTCCGGCGGAATGCGCGTCGCCGAACTCGACGGCCGGCCCGCGGGATGCCTGGTCGTGGGCTCCGCGATGCCTTACGTCACCCCCGCCTCCGAGCCCGAGCTGTACGTCCAGGGGCTGGTCATCGACCAGCGGTTCCATGGCCGCGGGGTCGGCTCGGCCCTGCTGGAGCGGGCCAGGGCCGAGGCCGTCGAGCGAAAGGTCGCGCTGCTGCGGGTGGACTGCTACGGCGGCGACGACGGCCGCCTGGTGGCGTACTACGAGAGCCAGGGCTTCACCAGGACCGAGAGTTTCAGGGTCGGCGACTGGCCCGGCCAGATCCTGGAGATGAGGCTCCCCTCCGCGAGGGGCTGAACGGCCCGCGACAGGCGGGGCGGTCCGGTGGCGGTACGCGCGGGCATGTCACGCGGGCGAAATTTCGGTACGAGAGGATTGACCGGAGATCTACCATTATTTGGGGGATTTGTGGTTGGCGCTCTCGATCACCGCTACCGCGGTGAGCATCCAACGCGTACGCTCGCCTATCTCTTCCGGGAGGACCGCCTCAGGCTGCTCGTGGCGGTCTTCGCCTTCCTCCTCAAGCACAGCCCCACCTGGCTGCTGCCACTGATCACGGCCAATGTCGTCGACATCGTGGTCGATCACGGCCCGATCGCGCACCTGTGGGTCAACGCGGGCGTGCTGCTCGTCCTGCTGCTCCTCAACTATCCCTTCCATCTGCTCTACGTCCGCTGCCTGCACGGAGCCATCCGCCGGATGGGGACGGACCTGCGTTCCGCGCTCTGCCGCCGCATGCAGCAGCTCTCCATCGGCTACCACTCGCGGGTCAGTGCCGCCGTACTCCAGACCAAGGTCATCCGGGACGTCGAGAGCGTGGAGCAGACCAGCCAGCAGGCGGCGGACATGGGCCTGTCCGCGCTCACCATGCTGGCCGGGGGCCTGGTGGTGATCGCCGTGCGGGTGCCCGCCGCGATGCCGGTCTTCCTGGTGGTCGTACCCGCCGCCGCGCTGCTCGTGATGCGGATGCGCACCCGGCTGCGCGACGACAACGAGAGCTTCCGCCGCGAGGTCGAGCAGCTGTCCACCCGGGTCAGCGAGATGACCACGCTCATCCCGATCACCCGCGCGCACGGTCTGGAACAGGACGCCCTGCACCGCGTCGACGGCACGCTGACCAAGGTGCTGCGCAAGGGGCTCCGGCTCGACCTGCTCAACGGCAGCTTCGGCGCGCTGGCCTGGATCCTGCTCAACACGCTCGGTGTCGTCTTCCTCGCCGGCTCCGCGCTCGTCGCCTACTACCAGGTCATCCCCATCACCGCGGGCGACGTGGTCATGCTCACCACCTTCTTCGCCACCCTCACCTCCGCCGTCACCTCCCTGCTCAGCCTCACCCCGGTGATCAGCAAGGGACTGGCATCCGTACGGTCCATCGGCGAGGTGCTCCAGGCGCCCGACCTGGAGCACAACGCGGGCAAGGAGCAGGTCGTCTCCGTCGGCGGCGAGATCGAGTTCCGTGACGTCGAGTTCTCCTACGGCGAGGACGCCGCGGTCACCGGCTTCAACCTCACGGTGGCCCCCGGAGAGACGATCGCGCTGGTCGGCCCGTCGGGGGCGGGCAAGTCGACGGTGCTCAACCTCGTCATCGGCTTCGTGCGGCCCACCTCCGGCCGGATCCTGCTGGACGGGCGTGACATGGAGACGCTGGACCTGCGGACCTACCGCAGGTTCCTGTCCGTCGTACCGCAGGAGTCGATCCTGTTCGAGGGCAGCATCAGGGAGAACGTCACCTACGGCATGGCCGGCGTCCCCTCCGACAGGGTGCGGCGGGCGCTCCAGGACGCCAACGCGCTGGAGTTCATCGACCGGCTCCCCGCCGGCCTCGACACGGTCGTCGGAGAGCGGGGCGCCCGTCTGTCGGGCGGCCAGCGCCAGCGTCTGGCCATCGCCCGAGCCCTGATCCGCGACCCACGCGTGCTGATCCTGGACGAGGCCACCTCCGCCCTGGACACCCGCTCGGAGGCGCTCGTCCAGGAGGCGCTGACCCGCCTGGTCGCCGGGCGCACGGTCCTTGTCGTCGCTCACCGGCTGTCGACCATCCGCGGCGCCGACCGCATCGTGGTCATGCGCGAAGGCGGGATCCAGGAGATGGGCACCCACGACGAGCTGATGCGGTTGCGTGGTGCCTACGCCGGGCTGCAGGGCGCCCAGCTCGCCTGAGCGCCTTCCGGCCGTCCGTTTCCCACGGACCAGCCGGTCCCGGAGCGGTCCGTCCGGGAACATGAGGAGGGTGCGGGACTCATGTCCCGCACCCTCCTGCCCTACCGAGGTGGGGTCAGCCCGCGGCACCCGTCCCGGACGGGTAGATGCGGAGCCAGTCCACCTCCATCCACGCCTCTCCCGAGCTGCCCTGGCCCGGGAACCAGTCCAGCTGCAGGCAGACCGACATCGAACTGCGGGTGGCGTTGCCGGAGCGGAACCACTCCTGCCCGTCGATGTAGCCGACGACGCTGTTGGGGGTGATCTCCACGGCGTAGGTGTGCCAGGTGGTCATGTCGATGTTGGCGTGGGCCTGCTCCTGTCCCTGCGGGGTGTGCAGGAAGAAGTTCGGCCGCTGCCTGTTCGGATCGTCGATGACCTCCAGGAAGTCCACCTCCTCGCCGGTGGAGCTCTGTACGTTGCCGCCGCCGTCCTTCGGCCACAGCAGGGCGACGGGATGGTACGACCCGGCGCCCGGATACAGGCGGATGCGGGTCTCCCAGCGCCCGTAGGCCTGGGCGTGACGGGCGGCCAGCCCGGCCGTGGTCCCGTCCTCACGGCCGTACAGGTAGAGCGCCCCGTTGCCGAGGTAGAGCTGCTGCGGAGAGCGGCGGCCGTTACCCGCGTGCCCGGCCGAGTCGTAGAACACCCAGTCGGACTCGTTGAGGTAGTCGTCGAACTCCGCGCACCAGGACGGCGTCCCCCAGTTGAGGGCTTGCGCGGCGCTGGCCTCGCCGGTCGTGGCGGAGGCGCAGGGCGCCGCGGAGACCACCTCTCCCTGGGCCGCGCTGAGGGTGCTCACTGCCAGCGCGGCCACCATGCTGAGTACGGCCACCCGCACGTGGGATCTGGTGATCATGGTTACTCCTCCCAGGATCTGGCGCAGAGCTTGGAGGGACTGAAGCTCCAGCAGCCGACGGCCGTTGGGCTGGGGGCCGCCACCCTCATCGGGCTGAACAGCGGCTGGGCGGACCGGGCGGGCGGTGCGAACACCCAGCGCGGCGCGTTCGACACCGACGACCCCTGCTCCGAGGCCGGCAGGGCGTCAGAGGACTCCGCGGTACGGCTTCGCCAGGGCGCGAGGCTCCAGCACGAGGCGATGTCGGCGGGGTCGCACGCCTCCGAGGCGGAGCGCTTGAACGAGGGCGGCGGCACGGCGGTCTGCGGGGAGGTCTCCGTCTGGGGCTGGTTGTCGCGGACCCACTCGCTCAGCAGGGTGGGCTCGTAGAGGCCGGTCTGCGTGGGGGCGGGCTGTGGCGTGTGCGGCGGCTGACTCGGTGTGCCGGTGCGCGGTGGCGTGGCGGGGGTGGTGGGGATGGGGGTGGCGGGCTGGCTCGCCGAGGGCTTCGGCGGGTTCGACGTCGGCTTCGGGAGCGTCGGCTTCGGGAGCGTCGGCTTCGGGAGCGTCGGCTTCGGGAGCGTCGGCTTGGGGAGTGTCGGCTTCGGGAGCGTCGGCTTGGGGAGTGTCGGCTTCGGGAGCGTCGGCTTCGTGGGACTGGGGGTGCTGGCCGGCGGGGTCGCGGCCGGGTTGGTGGCCGTCCCGCTCGGCTTCGGCGCGGGGGTCCCGGCCGTGCCGGAGGGGGCCGGCGTCGCGGACGGCGGGTTCGGCGCGGTGGCCGACGGCTTGGTGCTCCCGGGGGGGTTGGTGGGCTTCGGGGTCGTCGTCGGCGCGGTGGTGCGCTTGGTGGTGTTCGCGGGTGGTTCCTCGGTCGGACGCGTCCTGGGGGGCGCCGGCTCCGTCGTTACGGTGGTCCCGGTCCGCGTGGGTTGCCGAGCCGCCGAGGACTGGCGGCTCATCGTGGACTCCTCGGTGGGGACGTCCTCCTGCGGGGCGGGCGCGGCGTTCCGCGTACCGGGGCGGTTGCGGGTCGCCGGCGCGGACTCCTCGGTCTCGACGGTGGAGCGCCTGGGTTCCTGGGGCTCGGCGGTGGAGCGCCTGGGTTCCTGGGGCTCGGCGGTGGAGCGTCTGGGTTCCTGGGGTTCGGTGGTGGAGCGTCTGGGCTCTTCCGTCGGCTTCTCCTGGGTGACCCGGGGTTCCCTGGTCTGGGTGGGCGGGGAGCTCTCCCTCGGGGCGGAGGGGATCACGACCTCTGAGGCGGCCTCCTGTCTGGGGAGCGCCTCCTGCATCGGGGCTGAGGTGGTGCTCACGCCGGGATCCGCCGCGGCGGCCCACGGCTGGGCGATGATCGCGCTTGTCGTCGCGGATACCGCGGCTAACAGGAGGCCGGAGAGTAAGGTGCCTCGCCGGGACGAGCTACGTGGGGGCATTTATGGCTCTTCCTGGGTCTATGGGGTGGATTTCGGGCCGGAGATGGGCTTCCAGCCGGCGGTGGTGAATTCGGGGGTGCCCGGCAGTGCGACCGGCGGTACGGAGGTCGCCAGTGGGTCGGGGATGTTGACCCAGTCGCCCTGGTCCGTGCCGCGCATGCCGGGCTGCCAGTGCATGAGCAGGCTGATGGCGTACGAGTTGGAGAAGGTCGGTTCGGTGTCCCCGACGCCCCTGGTGGCGGTCACCTGGACCAGGACCGAGACCTGCATCTGATCCTGGCCGCGAGGTTTCCACTGGACGCCGACCGTCCGTGTCCGCATGGCGGCGCCGTCGGGTAGCGCCCCGTCCTTGGGAAGGCCGAGGATCTCGCGCCATCCGGCGACGGCCTCGCGGGCGCCGGCCCGTGCCGCGTCGTGCTGCTCGGGCGCCGCGTACAGCAGCGCCGCCTGCTCGGCCTGTGCGGCGTCCAGGGTCCACGCAGCCTCCAGCGCGGCGGCGGCGGCCGAGATCGCGCCCACCTCGTTGTGGGGGAATCCGACGGGGTAGCCGGCCGCGCCCTCGTAACCGGAGGGTGGGGCGAGCACGACGGTCTCCCCGGCGTTCCCGATGGTCGCGGAGGCGTTCACGGTCTCGGCCTCGGGGCGTAGGAGCTGCCATGCCGCGACCGCCAGCAGGATCGCCCCCACGATCGAGACGACCACGATGACCATCCGGCGCCGGGCGCTCGGCGGCGGGCCCAGATCCCAGTTCAGCGCGGGATCGTCGGCGACAGGGCGCACTAGTGGCTCCGATCGGTGCGCTGGTTGAACGTCTGCCCGGCCGCCGCGGCCAGGCGCAGGTAGGCGCCTCGGGTCGTGGGCCGCAGGCGGACCAGGTCAACCTCGGCACCCTCCTTGAGGTGCGGGTCGTAGGGGATGCGGATCACCGCGCGGCAGCGGGAGGTGAAGTGGCGCTCCAGCAGTTCCAGGTCCACGTCGGACTTGGCCTCCACGGCGTTCAGCACGACGATGGCGTTCCTGACCAGGTCGGCGTGGCCGTGGGCGGTCAGCCAGTCCAGCGTCGCGGCGGCGGAGCTCGCCCCGTCCACCGCGACCAGGCTGACCAGCACGATCTGGTCGGCCAGCTCCAGCGTCGCGCCCATGGCCCCGTGCAGCAGGCCGGTACCGCAGTCGGTGATGCAGATGGAGTAGTAACGCTCGATGAGGCCGGCGACGGTGCGGTAGTCCTCGGCGTTGAAGGCCTCGCTCACGGCCGGATCGGTGTCGGAGGCGAGGACCTCAAGCCGGGCGGGGGACTGCGAGGTGAAGGCGCGCGCGTCGGCGTAGCGCAGGATGTGCGGGGCCTCGGCCAGCATGGTGCGGATGGTCGCGGCCGTCTCGGACTTGACCTTGAGGCCCAGGGTCCCGCGGTCGGGGTTGGCGTCGATCGCGATCACCCGGTCGCCGCGCAGGGAGGCCAGGGTGTTGCCGAGGGCGACGGTCGTCGTGGTCTTGCCCACCCCGCCCTTGAGACTCATGACCGCGATCCGGTGGTGCCCGCTCGCGACGGGGGTCTGTGCATACGCCATCAGCGTGCGTCGTTCCAACTCCGCCGCCGACTCCGCGGGGATGAAGCGCCTGCCGGAGAGTTGCCAGACGAGGCGGCGCCATCCTCCGGCGGGCTCAGGACGGCGGTTGGTGAGCAGGTGTTCCGCGGTGAGCGGGACCGTTTCGTGGAACTGCTCGGCTGGAGCGGGCGGCGATGCCTGGATGTGGGGGGAGATATCCGTCATTGCCAAGGTCCTTTCGCAGAGAGCGATCGTGGGGAAGGGATACGGGGCTGTCAGCAGGTCCGCCAGCGCACCGTCGTAGTGATCGAGTCGTCGAGGCCGTGAACGGTCAGCGGGGCGGTGACGGAGGCGGGGGCACCACACCAGTTGCGGATCCGGTGGGCCCGCAGGTTGATCACCTGCGTGACCCCTTCCCGCAACGTGCCGTCGGAAGGGCTCACGGCCAGGCCGGGAGCCGATATCCGCCACTTCAACGGCTCTCCCGAGAGGGTGAGGAGCATGCTTCCCTGGCCGAACTCGTCCAGCGTCACCACGGGCGGGACCCGCAGGCGGGAGGCGAGTCCGTCTCGTCGCGCCGGCGCGCCCGCGGTGGGGGGAGTCTGGGTGCTCTGGCTGGTGGACGCCTGCAGCGACCTCGCCGGCTCCTTCGACTCGATCGCGGGGCCGAGAAGGTTCATTCCGGTCAGGGTGCCGGCCGTGCCCGCCACGACGATGATGACGATCTTGATCGTCATGTTCCTGATCCGGGTACCGGCCCAGCTGAGCGCCTCCAGCACGCGGATCCCCATCTCGATCCGCTCCTCGCCGGGGCGGTCGTCGGGCTCGGTGTGGAAACGCAGTGCGGGAACCTGGGCGTCGTCGCGCATCTCGACGGACGCCTGCCCCGCGATGACGACGGGCTCGGCTCTGGCGACGGGTTGAGCGGCGGGCGGCGCCTGTCTGGGGATGGTGCCAGTGATCTCCTCGCTCTGGGCGAGGACCTCGCGCGCCCATGCCTGGGTGAGCAGGGCGTCGTACAGCGGGGTGTCGTGCCCGGGTACGGGGGGTGCGGACGGTGGGCGGACGGGCCGGGTCCTGCGGGGCGGCAGGGCGGGCAGCGGGGGCAGGCCGGAGGGATCGGAGGTGCCCGCCACCGGTCCGCCCGCCGGTGGGGCGACCGGCGGGGCCGCATT
The DNA here is from genome assembly GCF_040678965.1 of Streptosporangium sp. NPDC049248. NCBI lineage: Bacteria > Bacillati > Actinomycetota > Actinomycetes > Streptosporangiales > Streptosporangiaceae > Streptosporangium > Streptosporangium sp. NPDC049248. Next base: position 74,313 of record NZ_JBFAQY010000026.1, on the reverse strand, counting down.
CGCCGACCCTGTGCCCGTTGACGTCGTGGCGGGTGGTTTCGCCGGTGGCTTCGAGGCCACCGGCGGATAGGGAGGCGTGCCGACCCTGGGCGCCGGCAGTGCCACGGCCGGCGGTACCGGAGCGGCGGGGACGCCGCTCCCGGCCGGAGGAGCGGGGAGGACGGAGGGCCGGCTCTTGGCGGGAGGTGCGGGTGGGACCGGCTCCGGAGGCAGCGAGTCCGTGAGCCGCTGTCGTTCCTCGGCGGAGAGCGGCGCGACCGGCGGGTGAGAGATCATCTGTGGGACCGTGTAGCGGATGTTGATCGGCCGCGTACACACGGAACACCTGATCATGTGGGAGAGCAGGGCCGCCCGGGCGTCGTCGGGATCGATGGCGGAGGACGCCTGCCCACCGGGCCTGCCGGTGGGGAAGACGCCGGGAAAGACCGTCTCCACCAGCGGGGCGAGTTCCGGACAGGTACGCCGCCCGTTGGCGAGCGCGTCCAGCCCGCTCACCAGGGTCTCGATCAGATCCTGGGTACGGGTGGCGAGCCTGCCGATCTCGTCGGCGGGCATCCCCAGCACGTGGGGGAGATCCTCCATGCCGAGCGCGTGGCGGTACATCAACCTGAGCGTCTCCGTGCCCAGAGGGTCGACGATCGTCCACACCCGTTCGATCAGCAGGGCGTCGGGCATGCCGGGTCCCGAACCCGGCACGTACCGCTCCCGGTGGACGGTGGAGGTGCGGCAGTCACGTCGTACCGCGGCCAGCAACCGTCCCCGGACCGTGACGCCTTCGGGGGCGGCCTCGGTCCGGCCGGCCGCCAGCGCGGCGACGACCGCCGCGCGTGCCCGGCCGGATTCGAGGTGGGAGGCGGCGTAGTCCATCAGGTGCGCGCCGTGCTCGCGCACCCAGGCCGCCCCCTGGCCGGGGCCGGGCGCGAAACGCCCGGTTCCGGTGGGTGTGCTCATTGGCCGTCGTATTCGACCGGGTCCGGCTCGGCCGGGCCTTGGTCGGGCTGGAAAGAGGAGGTCCGGTCCCGGTCGTTCTCGCCGCGACCCCACTGCGAGGGGGCGCCGTCTCCCGTTCCCGGCTGAGCCGGGCTCAACCGGCCGGGATCGGGCTGTGCGGGAACCTGCCGGCCCTGGTCGGCCTGCTCGGGAAGGGACTGGCCTGGGTCGGGCTGGACCTGGCCGGGATCGGGCTGGACCTGGCCTGGGTCGGGAAGGCTCTGGCCGGGCACCGGCTGGGGAAGCGGCACGGGAGCGGGGTCGGTCACCACGAGTTCCAGGTTCCGCTGGGGCAGGCCGGTGAACTTGGTCCAGTTGCTGACCTCACCGGGTGCGGGCTCCGCGTAGAGCCAGCGGATGAACGCGGGCCACAGGCACGAGTCGCGGGGGATCGTCTGGCCGCTCTGGGTCGGGCTCGGGCCCTGGGACGTGCTCAGCGCCTGCAGTTCCTCGGTGGTGTAGTTGCGGCACGGCGGCGTGCCCGGCGGGGCGATGTTGAGATCCCACACGCCGTTCTCGTCCGTGTAGCGCATGCCCCTGTCCAGTCCGAGGGCCTCGTAGGCTCGCCGCAGGAGCTCGGGGTCCTCGAAGACCGGCAGCGAGACGCCGTTCTGGCCGCCGGGGAGTTGCGGCGTGGCCGGCATGAGCACGGTTCCGTCGGGACCCTGCGACGCGTTCTCGCCGGGACCGGCGGACGGCTGCGGCTGCGGCTGGACAGGTTTCAGGCTGCCACCGGGTGCTGTCGGTGTCGCCGCTCTCGGCGGTATCGAGGGCTGTGTCCTCAGCGAAGGCGCACCCGCGTCGTCCGTCGGTCTGGTCGCGGGTGGCACGACGACGGGTGCCGTGGGGGGCCTGACATCGCCGGAGGGCACGATCGGCTGGCCCGTGCCCGACCGGATCGCCGGCCGCAGGGTGCCCGTCGGCCGGGCGTGCGGTGCCGTCTCCCCGGGCTGGGAGGTGCGGTTGCCGCCGGGAGGTTGGGGTTGTGACTTGTTGTCGCCGGTGGGCCGCGGTTGGGAGGTGCGGTTGCCGCCGGGGGGCTGGGGTTGTGACTTGTTGTCGCCGGTGGGCTGTGGCTGGGAGGTGCGGTTGCCGCTGGGGGGCTGGGGTTGTGACTTGTTGTCGCCGGTGGGCTGTGGCTGGGAGGTGCGGTTGCCGCCGGGGGGCTGGGGCTGCGATGACGGCGCGGGTCCCGAGGACTTCGTCCTGCCTGCCTCAGGGGTCGGCTTGGGCGGCGAGACCACCTCGATCTTCTTCTCCGCGGGGCGCTCGATGACGCTGCCGCTCTCGTTCTCGCTCTGCGAGATGTTCCCGCTGATCCTCTCCGTCGGCGTCGGCGCCGGAGGGGCCGGGGGCTTGACGGGCTGGGGGTTCGCCACCGGTGGTGGAGCCGGGGGTTGCACCGGCCCCGGGTTGGGGGCGGGCTGCACCGGCGCCGAGGTGGCCTTGGGGGCCGGGGCGCTCTTCTTGGGAGTCGAGGGTTTCGTCTCCGTGGTCGTCTTGGGCGGTGGCGGGGTCGGCGTGCTCTTGGGGTTGCCGGGCCGCTGTGCGAGCGGGGCCGCGGCGGCGGCCAGGGCCAGGACCGGGAGGGCGACGCAGCCTTCCCCCGATGCCTCGACCGCGTGCCCGTCGGTGGTGGTGGTCAGGCAGACCCGCGGGTCCGCGGAGTCGCCGCGGCGGGCAGCGCCCGCGATGGTGCTGCCCGCGTCGGCACCGGAGAGCGGGACCGGTCGGTCACCGCCGGAAGACGCACTCGATGACCAGGCGTCGGCCTGGTCATCGAGGAGATACGTGCCCGCGGCCAGTCGCATCACCTGCCCCCCACCGGGGTCGGAGCGGACGGCGATGACGGTCCCCAGCCCGGCGCCGGCGCTGAAGACGCCGATCGCGACACTCGCAGTGAGCACCGTCGCGCGCGATGGCTTACGTGAGGGTGTCATTATGAATGTTCCTTTTCTTCCGGTGAAACGTCAGTCGCCGTGGCTTTCCAGGACGTCGCTCCACTCGCCCAGCACGCGAGCGGGCTCGTTCGAGCCGGCGGGGGGGACATATGTCACATACATGCGTCCGTATGTGGCGCTCACCGAGTGGGCGAAGGCCTTACCGCGGGTGCGGACGGCGGCCGAGCCCTTCAGCCTGACCGTCGCGCCCTCCCGCTCCGCTTCGCGGACCTCGGTGGATCGGGCTCCGTACCAGACCAGGGCGCCCCCGTCACTGGTCCTGAGCGCGCGTACCGGTCCCTCAAGCCGGTACGACAGCGTGAGCTTCCAGTCGGCCTGTCTCAGCTGCGCCCGCTCCTGCTGCCAGAACAGTGCGGCCTCGCTGGTCCACGGCCCCTCGTCGAACTGTGCGTCGACCTCGGCGTTCTCCAGGCTCGCCAGGTGTGCGCGGGCGATCTGGCGAGGGGTCGCGCTCAGTCCGGTGGCGTTCTCCGGCAGGCTCGTCGCGTAGCCTTCCGCGTCGGTCGCTATCTTGGGGAACCGCGCCGGGGTGGCACGCGTGTCGGCGGCCGAGGCGACGAGCCGCCAGCCACCGGGTGCCGAACTCATCACGTCGACGACCCGGGCGACACCGGGTTCGTACGAGACCGCCACGAACCAGTCGGCGGTGCCGTTCACATGGCGCGGGATCCACATCTGCGGGTTGGGCCATATCCCCGAGGCCAGCGACTTCTTCTCCATCTCGGCGGTCTTGAAGCCGGCCCGCGTCATCTCCAGCGCGAGCCCGTGCTCCAGCTTCGCCATGGCGGCCTGGTCCTTCCTGCTCTGGGCGGCCGACAGCCCTCGCTGGTAGCGACCGTGGATGCCGTACGCCTCCTTGACGGTGAGCTGGGGCGGACGGGACGCGGCCGGCGAGTCGGTGCCGGGCGGGGGGATTTCCGTCTCGGTCCGGGGTTTCTCCGTACGGGACTTCTCCGCAGGGGGTTTCTCCGCGGGGGGTTTCTCCGTACGGGTCGCCTCGGGGCGAGGAGAGGACCTGCCGCTCTTCGCGGGTTTCGGGGTCGAGCCGGGGGTGGGAGATGAGGAGGACGGCGTCGGTGAGGGCGAGGGCGAGGAAACGGCCTTCTCCCAGCCGGCGTCCGAGGAGTCGGGAGTGGGGTTCGCCGCGAGGGACGGACCGGAGGGCTCTCGGGTCGCGAGCCAGAACGCGGAGGCGGCGATGATCGCTAAAACCGCGGTGAACAGAATGACCTTCCGCCAATCGAATGACGGGAGGCGTTCGGGATGCCAGTCGGATCCCTGTTCGGAATCATGCCTGGAGGAAGCACTGCCACGGCCAGAGGACCCAGCCTGTCCATCTGGGAAATCTGATGCACGCCATGACATAGGTCCAAATATTAGACTGACCGTGATCTATTGGGAAGGTAAAGGGCTTAGTAATTGCTACTTATGGCTATTTGATTATAAATAACACTTAAGTCGATATATGGGCTGTCCGAAACGTGGACCGCCCTCACCTGCTGGCATCCTGTCGATGGACCGTACCAGTAGTTCTCTAGAGATGTGCCCTCATCTCTGGGTTTCGGGTGACCTTCCGTGCCCCTTGGTGAACTGCCCTTTTCCCTGGGCAAACCTGTCGTTCACCTTCCGTTGGGCTTTCCGGTCTCCGGTCCGACGTCCCGCGGGGGGCAAGTGATCGCGAAAACCTTTCACACTCCGGATTGGTACAATCTCCATAACAACTTGATATGAATGCGTTTCCCGGGTTCGACTGTTCGGCCTCGGACCCCGTTCCAGGAATTGGAGCTCCGTCTTTTCCGTGCCCGCCGGGGACGACGGTCTTCCGTCTCGGGATGGGCGCCCCGAACGGCCCGCCGGGCACGCGATCGGCCCGGGGCGAGCGCGGGTGGACGGGCCCGGTGCCGACGCGAAACGCCCCGTCCGGGCAGGGGGCGTCGTCTACTTCAATGGCCAGGTCAGCCGGGGGTGGTCCGGCCGCCCGAGCCGAAGCCCGTCTCGTGGTTCCACAGGTGGGTGCATGCCGGGCACTGCAGGTGCAGCAGGCTTCCGGTGTTGCCGATGAGGTAGCGCCAGTGCTCCCCGCAGTTGCGGCCGCCGAGGCAGTCGTCGCAGTCGAGGTGGTCCTGGCAGCCGGGGCAGGGCAGCCACGCCCTGCGCCCGAAGTCGGCGTGCGGGTCAAGCGGCATGGCCGGGCTCCCTCGGGGGAAGCACACCGGCGGCCACGAGCATGTCGTAGATCTCCTGCTGTCGGCTGTCGAGGCCGGAGTAGAGGAGGTCGTACGCCTCCTCCTCGGCCCGCATCACCCCCGGAGGGTCCCAGTCCGGCTCCAGCGCCGCCATGACGGCGGCGCGGCGGCGAGTCTCCTCAAGGGTGAGGTCGATCTCGAAGTCGACATACGGTCTGGTGCTGTCCTGACTCATGACATGGCTTCCGGGTCTGCTGGTGAACGTGTCGGAGGAGCCGTCGGGGAAGAGGGGCCGGCATCGGGGGCATGGCCTGGGTGGGCCGCTCTTCGCGATCGGCCACATGTGCCGCGGGAGGGACTCCTCCCGGAGAGATACTTGTCCAGTATATACCTATATGTTCTTTATATCGCCTTTAATGATATTTCGAATGACGCGTGGCGGCCGGGCCGCGAGCGCCGCCTGATGCCCGGCGGCCGGGGGCGGCCGGGGCGAGGAGACCGGGGGCCGAGGGCGGAATCCGGATGACCGGGTATGGAGCAGCCGAGAACAACTACGGCTCGGGGGCTGCCATGACCACGTACACCCTGTCGATCGTCGAAGGCGACACCGGCGGTCTCCCGTCGGGCCAGGACCTCTTTTCGCCCGACTGCCCGGTCAATTTCAGCGACCTCGGGCCGTACGCCCTGATGTGGCTGACCGAGCACGGTTACCGGGAGCAGGGCAGGCGGGTCCTGGTCACCCCCGCGGGCCGGCATCCCGAGGGGGTCCACGTGATCGCCTCCCACGACGTGGACCTCTGACCCCCGTCGGATCATGTCTCCCCGGGCGCCACCGGGAGTCGTACCCGATCACGGTCGGGCGGCCCGGTGGAATCGGACCCCGCGCGGCCCGCGGCGCTTCACCGGGCGGCACCGGTGTCCCGCGCCCGGCGGGGAAGCCCGGGGAGGAGTCGCGATGCCCGGGTGCGACGGGCGGGGGATCCGGTTGCGCGCGGGGTCTGGTCATCGACCTGGCCAAAGCGGTGCCCGCGGTCCCGCACCGGGGAAAGAGCCCCGGTGAGCCGTCCGAGGCGGCGCTCGCCGCAGGGCCACCCGGCGGGACCCGGGCGTCCTTGGTCTCTCGTTCGGTGATCGGAGAGTACCTGAGCAGGCGGTGACAGCGCGGCGTGGCATCCAGGGCAGGGGTGATTTCCGGCTGACAATCCATATGTGACTGGACATTCCAGGAGATTATTTCTCCAGCTCGGCGGGGTCGCCGTGGCCGGAGCGATGATCCCGGCGCACACCGGGCGTACGGTGAACCCGGTGAACGACCACTTCGCCCCGCTACGCCGCCGCTGGCGGGAGGCGTCGGCGGGGTCGGGATTCGACCCTGCGGCCGAGCCGTACCGAACCCGGCTGGCGAGGCTGGGGAAGACGGCCGCCGGGTACCGCGACACCATGGTGCCCACCGGCGCCTCGCTCTGGCCGGGGCTGGCGTTCCCCTCCTTCACCGACACTCCGGCGCGGCTGCGGACCATGGCCCGCGGGTACGCGCTGCCGGGCACCGGGCTGACCGGCGACGCGAACCTGGCCGTCGCCGTCGCGGAAGGCATCGACCACTACCGGCGGCGGGTGTACGCCGCGGGCGCCGACCCGGCGGGCAACTGGTGGAACTGGCAGATCGGCGTTCCCAGAAAGCTCCTCGACGCGGCCGTGCTGATCGGTCCGCACCTGACAGACCCACGAAGCGGGGCGCTTCAGGAGGCGGTGGACCACTTTCTCCCCGAGTGCCGGCTGGACGACTACGAGGGCACCAGCACCGGGGCCAACCGGGTGGACCTGTGCACGGTGATGCTGCTCCGCGCCATCCTCGGCTCCGACTCCGGAAAGGTCGCGCTGGCCGCCTCCGCTCTCTCCCCGGTCTTCCGCTACGTCTTCGAGGGCGACGGGCTCTATCGGGACGGCTCGTTCGTCCAGCACACGTCCGTCCCCTACCAGGGCGGGTACGGGGTGGTGCTGCTGTCCGGGCTCGCCACACTGTTCGCGGTGCTGCGCGGCTCGCCATGGGAGATCACCGATCCGAACAGGCAGGTCGTCTTCGACGGTGTCGAGAGGTCGTTCGCGCCGTTCGTCCACGACGGCTTCTGCATGGACCTGGTCAGCGGCCGGGGGATCGGCAGGGAACCGTACGGCGACCACCGCAGGGGACGCGACATCGCCGCGGCGATCCTGCTGCTGGGGGAGGCGGCCTCCGCCGCCGAGCGGGTCCGCTGGCAGGGCATGGTCAAGGGATGGGCGCTGCGCGACACCTCCAGACCCATGCTCGACGCGGCAGAGCGGAGCGACCTGGGGTTCCACGCCCGCCTCGCCGCGGTCCTGGACGACGACGCGATCCCGGCGGCCGAGGAACCCCCCGGGCACCGGCTGCCGGCGATGAGTGCCCGCGCCGTCCACCGCAGGCCGACCTGGTGCGCGGGGCTCAGCATGGCCTCGTACCGGATCGGCCACTACGAGCACGGCAACGGCGAGAACCGGCGCGGCTGGCACACCGGATCGGGGATGCTCTACTGGTGGGGCGAGGGGCACGGTGACCAGTACTCGGACTCGTTCTGGTCCACCGTCGACCCCTACCGCCTGCCGGGCACGACCGTCTCCACCAGGCGGCTGGCCGACGGCGCCGGTAATGCCTGGGGCGACACCTGCCCGCCTGCCCGTTGGGTGGGCGGTGCCACCGACGGCACCTACGCGACGGTCGGCCAGCACCTGAACGGGTTCGAGAGCACGATGGAGGCTTTCAAGTCGTGGTTCTTCCTCGACGACGCGGTGCTCTGCCTGGGGGCCGGGATCACCAGCGAGGACGGCGTGGCGGTCGAGACCGTCGTGGACAACCGCAGGACCGGCGCGCCCCTCACCGTGGACGACCGGGAGGGCTGGGCGCATCTGGCCGGGCACGGTGGCTACGTCCTGCCCTGTCCCACCCGGCTGCGCACGCTGCGCGAGGAACGCACCGCGGGCCAGGTGACCCGGAGCTACGTGACGCTCTGGCTGGACCACGGCGTCGACCCGGACTCGGCCGGTTACGTCTACCTTCTCCTGCCGGGTGCGAGCCGGGCGGAGAGCCGGGCCCGGGCCGCCGACCCCGGCTGGGCGCGGGTGCTCGCCAACACCGCCAGGCAGCAGGGCGTCCGGGTCCCGTCTCTCGGAATCACCGCGGTCAACTTCTGGAACGACGGAGCCGTCGGCGCCCTGACCGCCTCCGCTCCATGCGCGGTCCTGGTCAGAGAGCGCGGTGACGGTACGGCCACGCTGACCGTGTCGGATCCCCGGCGCGACCTGGACGAACTGATCGTGACCTGGGACCGGCCGGTGGCCGAGGTGCTCGGCGAACACCCGCTCCTGACGAGCGCCACGACCGGCGCGAGCCTCACCCTCGCCTTCGGCCGGCTGGCGGACCGGGGCGGCGGCTCGAAGACGGTCACCGTGCGACTCGGCCGGTCAGGTGGCACGGGGCGTACCTGAGCGAGCCCGCGGAGCCATATGACGCAGTCGTTCTGCCGCCGGCGGACCGGACGCCTTGTCGGGATACCGGATGGCCGCGCGGGCCGGGTACCGGCCCGCCCCGCGGCTTGACGCCTTCCGGATCGCCGAAACAAGTTTTTGTTACTAAGAGTGATTGACACATCACTTTCCATTACCTGATGATGGCCGGTGTCGGTGGTGCCGTAGGGACTCCGCTGGGGCGCCAGGATCTTTCGGGATGTGCTCTGAGGCAATCCATGAGGGGTGAATGAAGCTGTTCAGTGCCGTTCCGGTCTCGGCGACCGCCGTTCTCACCAGGGCGGGACCGGATGGGACCGCCGGGGAGTGGAGTCGTTCTCTCTCGCCGTCGGTTTCGAAGGGAATCGACGAAGTCGCCGACGACTCCCGCCGATCCTCCTGACTCTTTTATCGCCGGCCTTCGCAAGGCGGTGGTCCGAAGCCTGATGCGGTACGGGTTGATGAGGTTTTCTCGGTGGCGTCGAAACCGTTCGCCCGAGGACTCCGCCGAACGCCTGACATGAATCTGGATGGCCGAGCAAGCATATTTCGGAGATATGTGACAGGCACCCCGGAAAGGCGCTGATGCGGCATGTTACATACTTTCATTCTTGGCATGGGCAGGGCTGGAGAAGGGCTGCATCTACCGGCGCTGTCCCGGGTGCGCGCCGCGATCCCGGACCTGCTCGCCCCCGGGCGGGTCGTCGTCCACGACCCGTTCCGGCCTCCCCCCGATGTCGCCGGCGTGGTCGCGGTCGGCACCCTGGAGGAGGCGGCCGGGCACACTCCCCCCCACCGCACCGTGGTCCATCTGTGCACCCCGCCGCATATTCGCTCGGGGGTGCTGGAGCGGCTGGCCGAGCTCGGCTACCGCAAGATCATCATCGAGAAGCCGCTGGCCCTGGACCTGATGGGCCTGGCGGCCATCGCGCGCACGAGGCGACGCTGGGGTCTGGACATCACCGTCGCCACCCACTGGCTGCACAGCTCGCTGACCCGCCGCCTGCGCGCGGCGGTGGACTCGGGGGAGTTCGGCAGGCTGCGCGGCATCCGTGTGGTGCAGAACAAGCCCCGGTTCACCCGCAGCGCGGCGGTCCCCGGCCACCCCACCGCCTTCGACGTCGAGATGCCGCACGCGCTCGCCGTGGTGCTCACCCTGGCCGGCGGTGCCCGGATCGCCGGTGCCTCCTGGACGGACATGGTGACCGACCAACTCAGGTTGCCCCGCCTGGGCCGCGCCAGGCTCCGGTTGGATCACCATTCCGGCGTGCACACCGAGATCGACTCGGACCTGACCTCGCCCGTGCGCGAGCGCCGTATCACTCTGGACTTCGAGGGGGCGACCCTCATCGGTCACTATCCGTGCAGCGACGCGGACCACACCGCCCAGCTCCGGGTGGTGATCGAGGGCCGAGATCAGATCTGCTCGGTGTTCGCCGACGACGCCCTGTCCGCCTTCGTCCGCAGCGCCTACACGCGCTACGCCCGGTTTCCCTCCGTGCCGGGGACGCTGCCGGTGCAGATCGACGCCGTCCGGCTGCTCAACGAGGCCAAGGATCTGTGCGCCGCGCACGAGCCGGACACCGCCCAGCACAAGGAGGTCCGGCGTGTCCACGGCGTCCGCTGAGCACACGCCCGTTCCAGCCGGCGGACGACCGCCGAGCGGAGTCGTGCCGGCGGGGATCGGCGACGAGGCGGCCCCCGACCTGCCCGGCCAGCTCGCCGCTCTGGACGATTTGGGCTGGAGGCACCTGGAGCTGCGCACCATCGGCGGCCTCCCCATCGCGAGGCTGGACGAGGCCACTTTCGCCCACTCGGCGGAGCGCATCCGGGCGGCCGGTGTCACCGTGGTCTGCGTCGCCTCCAAGATCGGTGACTGGTCCCGACCGGTGACCGGCGACTTCGCCCTCGACCTGGCCGAACTGGATGTCCTTGCCCGACGCTGCGCCGTTCTGGGAACCCGCCTGGTGCGTGTCATGTCCTACCCCTCGGGTGGTCTGCCCGAGGCCGAATGGGGCCGTCGCGCCCGTCGGCGGCTGCGTGAGCTGGCGCGGCGCGCCGAGGACGCCGGGCTGCTGCTGGCGCACGAGAACTGCGCGGGCTGGGCGGGCGATCGCGCCGAACGAATGCTGGACCTGGTGACCGGCGTCGGCAGCCCGGCGCTGCGGCTGCTGTTCGACGTCGGCAACGGCGTCGCGTATGGATACCCGTCAGCACCGATGCTGGCCGCCGTCGTCCAGCACGTGGTGCACGTGCACGTCAAGGACGCGGTGACCGGTCCGGAGGGCAGGGTCGGCTTCGTCCCGCCGGGCACCGGTGAGGCCCAGGTCGCGAAATGCCTTCGCCTGCTGCTCGCCCATGGCTACACCGGGGCGCTCTCCATCGAGCCGCACCTGCACCTGCGCCCGCACCTCGCCGCGGCGAGCGCCGACGCGGTGCCCGGTGACCCCGGCCGTGGCGACCACGCCGCATTCGTGGCGTACGGGCGTGCGCTGGAACGGCTTGTGGCCCAGGTGGCGGCAACGGCCGGAGAGCTCCGATGACCGCTCCGCCCGCCCGCGCCGTGCCCCCGATCCCGCTCACCCCAGCCGACCGCGACCTGCTGCTGCGGCTGCTGCGGCTGCCCACCGCCGGTCCGCTGGAGACCGGCCCGGAGGCGCCGGCGCCCAGGCTGCGCGAGGCGCAGGCCGACTATCTCCGCGCCGCCGCCGCGATCGGTTTTCGCGCCGTACGCCACGCGCCCGCCGAGAGGGCCGAACTCGACCGCCCCGATGTCCCGGCACCCGTGCGCGCGGCGCTGGACACCCCCGCTTTCCTCGAACACCAGCCCAGCCTGGTGCTGCTGCTGGGGCCCGCCCTGCCGGTCGCCCGCACCGTGATGTTCAACGTGCACCTGGACACCGTCGCCGGATGGCAGCCCGTCCGCTTCGACGGTGAGTGCTTCTACGGTCGCGGCGCGATCGACGCCAAGGGGCCCGCGGTGGCGCTGCTCGCCGGGGTGCGCGTCGCGCGGGCGCTGCGCCCCGCCATCGGCCGTGACATCGGGATTCTGATCCAGGCCGTGGCGGGGGAGGAGGGCGGTGCCATGGGCGTCTTCGGCACCAGGCCGTTGGTGGAGCGCGGCCACACCGGGCGGCTGAACGTCTTCTGCGAGCCCACCCGGCTGAGGTTCCTGCCGCGCGGTACGGCGGCGATGACCGCACGGGTGGTCGTCGACGGGCTGGACGCCGTCGACGACCACCCCGCCCACGGGCACAACGCCAGTGTCCTGCTGGGCTTTCTCGCCCAGTACCTGGGCCGGGCGCTCGACCGGCACGCCGCCGAGGGCGCGGTGTGCGTGGCGGGCCTGCACACGGGCACCCTGCACAACAAGGTCTACGGCGGCGGGTCGCTACTGCTCAACCTCGCCTACGCCTCGGCGGCCGCCGGGCAGCGGCTGGAGCGGGACCTGCGGGCCGCCCTGGCCGACGGCCTCGACGCGTTCGTCACGGCCTTCGCCGGCACGGCACTGTTCGCCAGAACCGCCGCCGAGGCGCACGTCGTCACCCGGCTGGAGTGGCTCAAACGCGGCCTGCCCGTCCTGGACGATCGCGACCACCGAATGCACGCGCTCCTGCGCGACGCGGCCGGGATCGCGCCGTGGCCGCCCGACGAGCCCGCCTTCACCTGCGACGCCATCTGGATGTCGGGGGTAGCCGGGGCCTGCACCGTGGTGCTGGGACCCGGTGACCTCGCCGTCAACAACGCCCACGCCGATGGTGAGTTCGCGCGGGCCGACGAGCTCGCGGAGTTCGCCGCCGCGGTGGCCCGACTACTGCTGGCCTTCACCGACGACACGAACGGACGACCATGAACCAGACCCTGCCGGCCGCGCGGCCGCACCCCGAGCCCGCGTCGCCGGCGCCGAGGACCGTACGGGTGCGCCACGCCGACCTGCTCGGCTTCACCTCGGCGGTGTTCGCCGCCCGAGGTCTGGCACCCGAGCGGGCGCACGAGGCCGCGCGGGCGCTCTGCTACGGCGACCTCACCGGCCTGAACTCGCACGGCCTGGTCAACCTGACCCGGCTCTATCTGCCGTTGTTCGACGAGGGGCGGGTCGACCCCCATGCCGAACCCCGTACGGTCGCCGACCGCGGCGCGGCCGTGCTCATCGACGCCGACCGGGCGCTCGGCCTGTGGGTGGCCGGGGTCGCGATGGACGCGGCGGCCGAACGCGCCGCCGAGTACGGGATCGGTGTGGCGGCCGTGCGCGGGGCCACCCATCTGGGCTGCGCCGGGCACCACGCGCTGCGCGCGGTCACCCGCGGCATGATCGGACTGGTCGCCAGCAACTGTGGTGGCCAGCGCATCGCCAGGCCACCCGGCGGTGCGGTGACGATGCTGGGTACCAACCCGCTCAGCGTCGCCGCCCCGGCGGGCGACCATCCCCCGTTCGTGCTCGACATGAGCACCACCGCGGCCCCCACCGGCCGTATCCGTCAGGCCGCCCGCGCCGGGCGACCCGTCCCCGAAGGATTGCTCCGCGACGACGAGGGCGTCTCCGTCACCGACCCCGCCGCCTTCGACGCCGGGCGGGCACACCTGATGTGGCTGGGGGGCGAGGCCGGGCAGTACAAGGGGTTCGGGCTGGGCATCGCGGTGGAGGTGCTGGCCGCGCTGGTGCCAGGTGCCGGGCTGGGCGCGCATCCCGACGCACTCGTGGGCGACGGCGGGCCGGGCGGGCGCGACGACGACATCGGCTTCTTCGTGGCGGCCGTCGCGCCGGGTGCGTTGCGCGAGGGGGCCGAGGCCGACGCGAACGTCCTGTTCGGCACGTTGCTGGCCTGCCCGCCCGTCGACCGGGCGAAGCCGGTGCGCTACCCCGGTTGGCACGAACACCGGCGTGCCGAGGAACATATGAGTACGGGGGTCCCGCTGGACGCGACGGTGTACGCCGAACTGGCGGAGGTCGCGGCAGATGCCGGCCTTGCCGTACCGGACGTCCTGGCGGAGCGATGACGGTTCCGTTGCGGATCGGGGTCGTCGGCCTCGGTGTGATCTCCCGTTTCTACCTCGCGGCGCTGCGCGGCTCTGCGACGCTGCGGCTGAGCGCGGTGTGCGACCGCGATCCGGCGGTGCTGGCCGCGCGGACCGGCTCGGTGCCCGTCTACACCGACCATCTGCGGCTGCTGGACGAGGTACGTCCGGACGCGGTGGTGGTCACCGTGCCGAACGACGCGCACGCGCGCGTGTGCGCGGACGCGCTGGAGCGTGGAGTGGCCGTGTGTGTGGAGAAGCCGCTCGCGTTGGACACGGAGCAGGGCGTCTCGCTGGCGCGGCTGGCCGCGCGTGGGGACGTTCCGTTGTTCACCGCCTTCCACCGCAGGTACAACCACGCGGTCGGCCGGTTGCGAGCCGGGCTCACCGGGGCACGGGTCGAGAAGCTGACGGTGCGCTACCTGGAACGCATCGAGGAGCACGCGGGGGCGGACACCTGGTATCTGGACGCGCGGCGGTGCGGCGGCGGATGTGTCGCCGACAACGGCCCCAACGCGTTCGATCTGGTCGAGTCGCTGCTGGGGTCGGCCGAGGTGGTGTCCGCGCGGATCACCCGTGACGCGGCGGACACCGATCGGCAGGCCGACATCGGACTGCGCGCCGGGGCGGCGTCGGTGCGGGTGCTGCTCGACTGGTCCTATCCGGGCGAGCGCAAGGACATCGAAGTCCTGCTGGCCGACGGCCGAACGCTCTACGCCGACATGCTGACGGGCCATCCGGGGTTCAAGAACTCTCTGTGGCACGAGTACGTGGGGGTGCTGCGGGCGTTCGAAGAGCGGGTCCGGAACGGCGCGGGGGACGGTGACGGCGGGCTGCCCGCCCTACGTCTCGTCGAGGACGTCTATCGGCTGGCGGCGGCCACCAGAAAGGAGCCGGTGTGAACCCGTACGAGGACGGCCCCAAGCGTGAGGTCACCGCGACCCTGGTGAAGCTGCTGGTCCACCGTCGGACGGACCGGGGTATGCGACTCGAACCGTACGCGAGCCGGTGCGTGCGAGCCGGTGAGGTGCACGAGCTGGTCGTCACCGACCACGCCGAGACCGCGGCCGGGGCCAGGATCGACCGTGTCGGTTTTCTCGGCTTCGTCGAGATCGCCACGGCGGGTGTGCTCGACCGTGGTGACGAGGTCTGGATCGGCCGGCGCCGAATCGGTGTGCTGCTCGGGTTCGACGGCTGCCACTTCCCCAATCACTACAACGTGCTCATCCATGCCGATCCGATGGTCACCGGCCGGGACCTGAATCTGGCACCTGAGATGTCGCTGGTATTCCGGCAGGGCATGCCCGGAAGCATGGACGAGTCCGGTGCCGGCGCGTCCGATTTCACGGTGATCAGGCTATGAGAATTGATCGATATTCGCATATCGGCGTACGGCTGTTTATGTCCAGCTGTTCCCTTTTTGGATGCCTCACCAGATAAAGCCGTGGCACTTTCTTGGTTCCGCGTTTACGGATCGTCACTCACGGTTATAAGTCCATTGCGGAGAGTGGTGAATTTCAAAGGATGGAATTCTGCTGCTGACTCTGCTCATCCCTGGCGCTCATCCATTGGGCTGCCCAAAATTCTCGGGAAAGGACTCAAATGGCCGCAGGTACCAAGCAGAGCAGTCGTCTGGAAGAGCGTTTCCGCCTCTGGGACTCGGACGGCGACGGTGTGATCGAGCGCTCGGACTTCGAATCCGAGGCCGACGACATCGTCACCGGCCTGGGCGCTCAGGGCACCCCGAAGGGCGCCGAGCTCCGGCAGGTCTACCTGGCCATGTTCGACCGCCTGTCCAGGGCCGCGGGCACTCCCCAGATGGACAAGGGCCAGTTCATCCAGGCCGCCAACCAGGAGATCATCAGCAAGGGCGACGCCGGATTCGCCAGCGTGGTGGGTCCCACCATCCAGGCCATCGTCAACGTCCTGGACGGCGACGGCGACGGCGAGATCAGCCAGACGGAGATGACCAAGTGGTTCGAGGCCATCGGTCTTGAGCCGGACGTGGCCGCCCAGTCGTTCCAGGAACTGGACACCGACGGCACCGGCCGGCTCTCCGTGACGGAGCTGATCGACGCGGTTCGCGACTACCACCTCGGCAAGAACGACATCCCCCTGCTGGGCCGCTGATCCAGACGCGTCCGCCGTGCGCCCGTCGTGCGGCTGCCCGGAGGCGCCCCGGACAGCCCACGGCGGGTGCGACCGGACGCGCGAAACCGACGCGTAGCCTTCCGCGCCATGCCGCCGTGCTCTCTGGACCTGCTCTCCCCGACCATGCCGCACAGGAAGAGAGCCATGGAGAAGATCCTCCCTCCTCCCACGACATCCCCGGCGCGAACCGAACCCGCGCCCATCCCCTTCTTCACCCAGGCCACGTCGTTCGGTGAGCTGTGGCCCGAGATCCGCGCTCACTGCGTCGACATCCTGGACCGGGGCAAGTTCTCGCACGGCGCCAAGGTCGCGGAGTTCGAGGGGGCGCTCGCCCGGTGGACCGGCGCGAGACACGTCGTCGGTGTCAACTCCGGCACCGACGCGCTGGTGTTGCTGCTGCGCGCCGCCGGACTGCGCCCCGGAGACGAGGTCATCGTCCCCGCCTACACCTTCATCGCCACGGCCGGCTCGGTGGTGCTCGCCGGAGGCGTGCCCGTCTTCGCGGACATCGAGGAGCACGGGTACGGGATCGATCCGCGGTCCGTGGAAGCCGTGGTGACCCCCCGCAGCCGGATGGTCATGCCGGTGCACCTGTTCGACCGCCTCGCGGACATGCGGGGCGTGCACGCGGTGGCGCGAAGACACGGGCTGACCGTCCTGGAGGACAGCGCCGAAGCCATCGGCATGCGTCTGGACGGCACGCACGCCGGGCTGCTCGGCGTCGGCGGAGTGCTGTCGTTCTTCCCGACCAAGACCCTCGGCGCCATCGGTGACGCCGGGGCGCTGCTCACCGACGACGACGCCGTCGCCGAGACCGCGCGGGCGCTACGCCATCACGGTCGCGGCGGACGCACCCTGGACCACTTCCCCGGTATCGCCAACCCCACGGTGCTCTCCGGCCTCAACAGCAAGATGGACGATATCCAGGCCGCCGTCCTGCTCACCAAACTCGCTCGCCTCGACGCCGACATCGTCCGCCGAGACGAGCTCTCGGCGCGCTACGACGACCGGCTGCGCGGTGTCCCGGGGGTGTACGCGGTTCCAGGAGCCGTCCCACCACACCCCGGCGGCAACCGGGTCTGTTACGTCCATCTCATCGAGGTCAGAGATCGAGACGCCCTCGTCGCGCATCTGGCGGCCAAGGGGATCGAGTCCGAAACCTACTATCCGGTTCCGATGCATCTCCAGCCGTGCTTCGCGCATCTGGGACACGCCCCCGGCGACTTCCCACGTGCCGAGGCGGCCTGCGCGAGAGCCCTCGCGCTACCGCTCTATCCCGACCTGGCCGAGTGGCAGGTGGACCGGGTGTGCGACGAGGTCGAGAACTTCTACGCGGGAGGACGACGGTGACCACCCCGACCACCGCGACCATCCCCTTCTTTCCGGCCGACCTGTTCGAGGAGGAGCGTGACGCACTGCTGGAGACGGTGCGCGTCATCGGTACCGCCGCCTCCCAGAGGTTCATCCTGGGCGAGCACACGGCACGATTCGAGCGAGAACTGCGCGATCGGCTGGGGGCCGGCGACGTCGTCGCCTGCTCCAGCGGCACGGCCGCCCTCACCCTGGTGCTGAACGCCATGGGAGTCGGCCCCGGTGACGAGGTGGTGGTGCCCGCCTTCGGCTGCGCGCCACTGGCCGCGACCGTCGTCAACATCGGTGCCCGGCCGGTTTTCGCCGACATCGACCCGGTGCGGCTGACCATGGACCCCGCCGCCGCCGAGGCACTCATCACCCCGCGCACCAAGGCGCTGATGCCGGCGCACATGTTCTCGACGATGGCGGACATGCCCCGCTTCCGTGAGCTGGCCGACCGGTACGACCTGCGCCTGCTGGAGGACTCGGCGGTCGCGCAGGGCGGCACGCTGCTGGGACGTCCCGCGGGTCGCTGGGGCGACGCGGGCGTTTACTCGTTCGTGCAGGTCAAAACATTCGGGATGCCGGGTGAGGGCGGTGTGGTGGTCACCGACGACGCCGACCTGGCCACGCGCGTGCGGATGCTGCGCAATCACGGCCAGGACGGCACGCGCCGATTCGTCCACCACCGCATCGGGCACAACAGCCGCTTCGACGAGGTGATGGCCGCCTTCCAGACGCATCGGCTGGCCGGTCTGGACCGACGGCTGGCACGCCGGGCGGATATCGCCGACTACTACTCCACCCGGTTCGCCTCCCTGGCCGCCCTCGGGGTGTCGGCACCTCCCGTCGGCGGTGACGGACGCTGCCACTACGTCTACACGGTGCTGGCCACCCACCGCGAGGCGCTCAGAGCACACCTGGCCGAGCGCGGCGTCGACTCGCACGTCTACTACCCGCGTACCCTTCCCGCCCAGCCCGCGTTCGCGCCGCACGCGCCCCGCGACACACATTGGCCCAACGCCGCCTCGGCCGCCCGGCGCAACCTCGCCCTGCCGCTGTATCCGCATCTCAGCGACATCCAGCTGGAACACATCGCCGACACCGTCTGCGCCTTCGCCCACGAAACCCGGGGAGCACGATGACCGATCAGTTCACCGGCAGGGAAACCGGCGGGCAAACGGAGTCCGGTCCGGCCGCGACCGCACGCGGTACCCTCACGGCCTACGCGCGTCTGGCCAAGCTCGATGTCTACGACTACTACATCGGCCTGCCACTGGTGTGGACGCTGCTCGCTCCCGCCGTCCGGTGGGAGCCGGGCGTCATCGGCCTGCTGGTGCTGATCTGCCTCGCCGAGATCGCCGTGGTGGCCGCCATGGTCGGCTTCGACGACATCACCGGCTACCGCGACGGCAGCGACGCGGCCAACTACGGCGCCGATGCCGCAAGGCGACGCCTGGCCAGGAAACCGCTGGTCGCCGGCACGCTCACCGAGGCGCAGGCACTCCGTTTCGCCTGGGCGGCGACCGCGCTCGGCGTGGTGCTGTGGGCGCTGGCGGTGGCGGTGGCACCACACCGCCCGCCGTGGGCGGTCGTGCTGACGGCGGTGTGCGTCGTGGCGTCGGTGCAGTACTCCTGGGGGCTGAAGATCAGCTATCGAGGATTTCAGGAGATCTTCCTGATCGGCCTGGGCGTCGGCTGGGTGCTGGTGCCGTACGGCCTGCTCACCGGCGAGGTGACCGATCTGGTTCTCGTGCAGGCACTGCTGTTCGGATTCGGGCCGATGCTGTTCGGGCTCTACTCCAACACCCACGACATCGACGGAGACCGTCGCGCCGGGCGCGTCACCGTCGCGGCCCTGGTGCCCGCCGGGGTCAACACGGCGTTCATCACCGTGATGACCGCCGCCGCGGTCCTGCTCATCGTCGCCGGCCCCCTCGTCGGCGCCGTGCCCTGGTGGTTACCGGTCGTCCTGGTGCCGGTTCTCGCCATGCGCGCGACCCACCTGGTAATCGGCTCCGTGCGAGGTGACATCCTGCGCGCCCGGCGGATCGCCATTCGCGCCCACCGGGTCACCGTGATCCTGCTGGTCATCGCGAATCTGGCCGCCCCGCTGCTCGCCGGCACCGCCACATGACCTCCGCATTGGACGTCGCGGTGGTCGGCGCGGGTCCCGCCGGACTGGCCGCCGCCTACGCGCTCGCCGAGGCGGGGTGCTCGGTAAGAGTCTTCGAGGCCGCCGACGCGGTCGGCGGGCGGATGCGCACCCTGCGCGCCCACGGCTGTCTGATCGACACCGGAGCCGAGATGCTCCCCTCTGCCGCGGGTTACCCGGCCACCTGGAGGCTCATCGCCGCCCTCGGCCTGGACGCCGACCCCGAGGCCGTGCCCCGGGTGCGCGACGCGCTCGCCGTATGGCGCGGCGGCCGCTCCAGGCCACACGTCGGCCGCCCGCTGGGACTGCTCACCGGGGCGGGGCTGCCGCCACGCGCGCGGGTGGACCTGTTCCGCCTCCAGACGCGCCTGGCCCGGTTCGGCGACCTCGATCCTGACCGTCCGGAGCGCGGCCCGCTGGGCTCCGCCACCGTCGCCGACCTCGTCAGGCGCTACCATCCCGACCTTCGCGACTACCTCATCCAACCGTTGGTCGCCGGATTCTTCGGATGGGATCCCGAGCGCGCCGCGGCGGCTCCGTTCGCCGCGCATCTGACGGCTTCGGGCAGCACGAACGGCTGGCACACCTACCGCGACGGCATGGACACCCTCGCCCGCGCGCTGGCCGCGCGGCTCGACGTGGTCACCGGGCATACCGTGACCCGGGTGGTCGCGGACCCCGGTGAGGTCCGGCTGGAGTCACCCGGCGGCACCGTCACCGCCCGCTCGGCGGTACTGGCGGTGCCCGCTCCCGTCGCGGCACGCCTGCACACGGACGCCCCGCCGGTCGAACGCGCCTACCGGGACGCGTGCGGCTATGCGCCCATGCTCCGTCTCACCCTGGTCCTGGACCGGCCGATGGCCCCCACGGGCGTACGGCGCGGCTTCGCCACCCTCGTCCCCGCCGCCGAGGACCCCCTGGTCAACGTGATCACCGTGGATCACCACAAGCATCCCGGGCGGGTGCCCGCAGGGCGCGGCCTGGTGTCGCTCGTCGCCTCACCCCGGGGCACCGCCGAACTGATCGACGCCTCCGACGAGGAGGTGACGGACCGGCTCACCGCCCGTGCCGAACACTTCGTGCCGGGGGTGGCCGCGTGCGTCACCTCCGCCCACGTGCATCGGTTCCGGTACGGCCTGCCCGAGGCGACACCGCGCGCTCTCGAACTGCGCGCCGCGTTCGAGGCCCGTCCGGCCTCGGCGGTGGAGTACGCGGGCGACTGGACGGCGCTGCGCCCGTGCAGCGAGGGTGCGGTCGCCTCCGCCGCGCGGGCCGCCGCGCGGGTGCTCGCCCACCTGTCGCCCGCCGGCTGACCGGGGTCGTCCGCCGCGGCCACGCCGTGGCCGCCCGTCCCCACCCCCGAACCGGAAGGCGAGTAGATGACACTCCTCACCAAGCCCATCGAGTTGGGCACCCTGTTCGACGATCTGGCCGACCGGGGCCACACCACGGCCGTGCATCTGAGCCGGCCGCTGGACATCGCGCCCGCGCTGGGCTCCGCGCTGAACATTCCCGGCCTGGCCGGGCTCGTTCGCGATGTCGCCGGGTGGCTCGCAGCCGCCGGGGTGCGGCGCGGAGACCGGGTCGCCATCGCCAAGCGCAACCACTGGGACTACGTGCTGCTGAACTGCGCGGCGGCACGCATCGGCGCGGTGCCCGCGTCGCTCTCCGCGAACCTGGCCCCCGACGTGCTGGAGACGCTGCTGAAGCGGCTGGAGCCGGCCCTCCTGGTCACCGATTCCGCGCTGCTGGCGTCGAGCCGCGAGGCCGGCACCGACCTGACCGGTTTCGCCACCAGGACCCTGCTCGTCGACGGCGCGGCCGAGGGCACCCTGTCCATCGACGATGTGCGCGGCCATACCGTGCCGCCCGCGTACCGCCCGCCCGCCGACGACCCGCTGGCCATCATGCACACCTCCGGCACCACCGGCGTGCCCAAACTCGTCGTCCACTCCACCCGTACGATCATGCGTCGCCTGGCCGGGTTCGAGGCACACCGCTGGCCGGTGCTCGGCAGCCGTCCCGGCGACACCGTGGCCAGTGCGATCTCCTTCGCGCACGGCCGCGCGCTGGCCCAGGCCGCGAGCGTGCTGTGGCTGGCCCCCGCCAAACTCCTGGCGGTCTGCGCCCCCGACTGGGCCGAGGCGGGCCCGTTCCTGCACCGGCATCGGCCCACCACCCTCGAAGCACTGCCCGCGACCTACGTGCGCTGGCAGCGCCACGCCGAGGAGCAGGGCGGTCCGTTCGAGCGCGTCCGTCTCTACATCAGCACCTTCGACGCCATGCACCCGCCCACCGTGCGCGCCTTCCTCCACGCCACGCGGCACCGCCGCCCGGTGTGGTTGCAGGGCTGGGGTCAGAGCGAGACCGGTCCGCTGACCTTCCGGTTCCTCACCCGGCGTGCCATGGCCACCGCGCACGACCGGCACCCCACCACCCGCGACCTCGGCCATCCGATCCCCACCCGCACCCGGCTGCGCGTCATGGATCCCGAGACGCTGCGACCGGTGCCGCGAGGCGCCACCGGCCTGGTGTACTGCCGGACCAAGGCACTGTGCCTCGGATACGTCGGCGAACAGAGCCGCTGGCAGGACAAGCGGGCGGGCGAGTGGTGGAACACCGGCGACGTCGGCGCCCTCACCCGCACCGGCGGCATGCGTTTCGTGGATCGGGAGGTGGACGCCATCCCCGAGGGAAGCTGCGTCGAGTTGGAGGACGTCATCGACGACCGTATCCCCGAGGTGCTGGAGTGCGTCATCCTGAGCGTCCCCGAGCGCCCCTCCCTGCCCGTCGTGGTCACCGAGAACGGCGCACTCGATCTCGGATCGTGGCGGCGCGCCACCGCGGATCTGCCGCGACTGGCCGACCCCGTGGTGCTGACCTGGGATGAGGTACCGCGCACCGGTACCGGCAAGGTCCGCAGGATGGCCCTGCGCGACCGGCTCGGCGAGATGCGGGAGACCCACGGGACGGGCCGGTGGACGTAGTCCGGTCCGGGGTGGCGGCGGACCGGCCGCTGGCGGGGACGGTCGTGCGCGCGCTCGGCGACTCACCCGCGCTGCGGGTCGCCGTACGGCGGCTGCGCGCGCTGGGCTGTGCCGTCGAGACAGGGAGCGAGTCGCCGCCGGACGGGGCCCCCGCGGGGTGGCTGGGCGTCACCCGCCTTCCGTTCACGGTGACGGGCGGTGCGCTGCCCGAGTGCCGGATCGGCTGGTCAGGACCCGTGGCCGTGCCCATGGCCGGCGAACACGACGTGCAGGCCGCCTGCGGGATCATGCAGGTCCACGGGCGGGCCGCCGGCGGGCCACGACCGCTGCGGGTGGACTACGTCTCCGTGTGCGCCGGGGTGCTCGCGGTCCAGGCGGTCAGCGCGGGTGTGCTGGCCCTGCTGCGCGGCGGGCCGGCCCTGGCGGCGGCCACCTCGGCCGCCCAGGCGGCACTGCTGGCTCTCACCCAGTACGTCGCCGCGGCCACCGCCGAGCCCGGTCCCTGCTCACCCGGCCCGGCCGGGTCAGCGGGGTACGGTGCCCCGCTCTTCCGCTCGGCGGACGGTGTGCGTTTCGAGATCGAGACGCTCGACGCCGAGGACTGGCGGTGTTTCTGGACGGAACTGGGTGCGGGCCCCGCCGCGGTCGCGACGGGCTGGCCGCCGTTCCAACAGCGCTTCGCCACCGCGACGTGCCCGCTGCCCACCGCACTCGGGACGGCGGCGGCCGCGCTGGACTACCGGACCGTGCGAGTCGTGGCCGAGCGCAGCGGCGTCAGCGTGCTGCCGGTGCGGGCCGCCGACGCCCCCGGCCTTCTTCCCCCCGCCCCGGCGTCACCGTGGCGGCTGCGCGGGCAGGTCGTCACCGGCCCGGCGTCCGCCCTTCCGCCACTCGGTCCGCATGACCGCGCCCCGCTGGCCGGATTGCGGGTCGTGGAGGCCACCAGCAGGGTGCAGGGCCCGCTCTCGGGGCACCTGCTCGGCCTGCTCGGCGCCGAGGTCGTCCGGCTCGAACCGCCGGGAGGTGATCCCATGCGGGGAGTTCCGCCCATGGCGGGAGAGTGCTCGGCCAGGTTCCAGGCGCTGAACCGGGGAAAGCGGGTGGTCGAGGCCGATCTGAAGTCCGCACCTGGCCGTCGTGCCGCCCTGCGGCTCGTCGCCGCCGCGGACGTGTTCCTGCACAACTGGCCACCGGGCCGCGCGGCCCGGCTCGGCCTGGACCACGAGGCTCTCGCCGCCGTACGGCCCTGTCTGGTTCACGCGCACGCCGGGGGCTGGGCGGATCTCCTGCCCGAGCCCCAGCCGTTGGCCACCGACTACCTGGTGCAGGCGTACTGCGGAGTGGCGGCCCTGGTCGGTGGTCCCGGCGAGCCGCCCGCGCCGACCCTGCTGACCCTCACCGATGTGCTGGGCGGGCTCATCAGCGCGGAGGGGGTCGTCGCCGCGCTGCTGGCCCGCTCCCGCACCGGTGCGGGGGTGCGCGCGGAGACGGCCCTGGTCGACGCGGCCCGTCTGATCCGCGACGCCACCGCCCCGCACGGCAGGGGGGATGCCACGCGCACCGGTGCCGAGGTCGGCGCCGTCGCCGTGGTGACCGACCTGGCCGAGATGGCCGCCGACCCCGCGTTCTCGACCGCGCTCGACATCGGCGGCGAGGCCGTCTACAGCCGCGCACCGTGGACGTTCGTCCCGGCCACCGCGCCCCTTTGGTTGGAGAACACCCGATGAGACCCGTCAATGCGCCGCCCTGGACCTCCGCCAACGGCATCGTCCTGGCCGATCGCGTTCCCGGACGGCTGCGCGCGGAGTGGACCGCGCGTGGACTGTGCCCCGGCCGGGATCTGTACACCCTGTTCGGGGAGCATGTCCGGATGGCGCCCGGCCGTCCCGCGGTCATCGACGAGGCGGGCACCCTCGACTACGCCGCGCTGGATATCCGGGTCCGCCGCGCCGCCGCCGCCCTGTCCGGGGCGGGCTGGGGCTCGGCTGACATCATCGGCGTCCTGCTGCCCAACGGACGCGACGCGGTGGTGGCCGAGCTCGCGGTCGCGGCGATCGGCGCGGTGGCATTGCCCATCCCCGATGCCCGGGGGCTTCGCGACGTCGTCGCCCTGCTTGCCAGGTCCCGGGCCGGAGCCCTCATCACCGTCCCGGCCATGGTCGAGGCGACCCGCGACCGGCGGTGCGAGATGCCGCACCTTCGCGAACTGTGGACGTTCGGCCGGCCCGTGACAGGGGCACGCGGACTGGACCGTCCCGGAGGGAACGAGGTCCGGCGCTGGCGTCCCACCCGTCTCGCCCCGGAGGCGCCCGCACGCATCCTGGTCTCCTCGGGCTCGGAGGCCGAACCCAAGATGGTCGCCTACTCGCACAACGCGATGGCGGGCGGGCGGGGCAACTACCTGGCGGCGCTGCGGTTCGGCCCGGAGCCGATGCGCAATCTGCTGCTGGTCTCCCTGGCGTCCTCGTTCGGGTCCTGTGGGACCTCGGTGACCCTGGCCAGGCACGGCGGCACCCTGGTGCTGCTGTCCCGCTACGACCCCGCCGCCGCGCTGCGCGCGATCGAGCGGCACCGCCCCACCCACGTGCTCGGTGTACCCACGATGCTGCGCCGCATGGCCGATCTCGACGGTCATGCCGACGCGGATCTGTCGTCCCTGCGGGCCGTGATCGCCAGCGGGGCGCCGTTGCATCAGGAGGCGTGGGACGCCTGTGTACGGCGGTTCGACCGGCCTGTCGTCAACGTGTACGGGTCCACCGACGGTGTCAACTGCCATACGGGAGGCGACCCCGGCCGGTGGCGTCCCGGGCTGGCCGGTCGCCCCGCCCCCGACGTGACCGAGGTGACCGTCCGGGACCGCGAAGGGCGACCGGTGCCCGCCGGGGAGATCGGGGAGATCTGGGCGCTGGGACCGATGAGCCCGCTGTGCCACGTGGCGGCACCCGAACTGGACGACCGCTATCGGGCCGCGGGCGGGTGGGTGCGCACCGGCGACCTGGGCCGGTTGGAAGCCGACGGCACGCTGTGGGTCGTCGGCCGGATCCGGCGAGTGGTGGTCAGGGGCGGGCTCAACATCTCTCCGCTCGAAGTGGAGCGCGAACTCGGCACCCACCCCGACATAGCGGACGTGTGCTGCGTTCCGGTCCCCGACCCGGACCTGGGCGAGCGCCTGTGCGCGTGTGTGGCCTCGAAGAACGGCGTCCCGCCGCCATCCCCGGCCGTACTGACCGCCTACCTGCGCGACGAGCGCGGCCTGGAGCCGCGCAAACTGCCCGAACGGTTCGTGGTGCTGCCCGAACTGCCGCTCGGCCCGACCGGCAAGGTCTGCGCCGCCACCCTCGCCCGCATCGCGGCCGAGTCCGCCGTTCCCGGCTCTCTCATACCGACCGAGGAGTAGGACCCATGCACCCAACCGTCACCGCCGCCGGGACGAGCACGTCGCGCTACGTCTTCGACAATCACGGTGAGCACGCCCTCGACCAGCACCGCTGCCTGGCCCGCGCCTACGACCCGATGACCACGGACCGCCTCGCCCAGGCCGGGGTCGCTCCGGGGTGGCGGTGTCTGGAGGTGGGGGCGGGCGGCGGGAGCGTGGCGGTGTGGCTGGCTCGGCGGGTGAGTCCCACCGGGAGCGTGGTGGCCACCGACATCAAGCCCGAGCGCATTCCCACCGTCCCCGGCCTTGAGATCCTGCGCCACGACATCGTGCGCGACCCGCTGCCCGAAGCCGAGTTCGACCTCGTACACGCCAGGCTGGTGCTGCTGCACCTGCCGGAACGCCTCGCCGTGCTGGACCGCCTGGTACGCGCGCTCAAACCCGGCGGCGTGCTCCAACTCGACGAGTTCGACATCACCTACGGCCCCGCGCTGCTGATGCCCGATCCCGCCGCGCGGCGGCTCTACGAGACGTTCATGGAGGCCAAGATTCGCCTGATGACCCGCGCGGGCGCCGATGTGGCGTGGGGGCGCCACGCCGCCGCCGCGATGCACCGTGCCGGCCTGGTCGACATCGACCCGCTGCCCCGGCTGGAGCTGTGGCACTCGGATTCCCCGGGGGTGCACCTTGTCGCCCACCACACCCGGCACCTGCGTGATCAGTTCATCCAGGAGGGGATGACCGACCGGCAACTCGCCGACGTGCGCGTCCTGCTGGCCGACCCCGGCTTCCGGGCCGGTTCGTGCGTGATCTACTCGGTGCAGGGCCGCCGCCCGGTGGAGGCCCGATGAAGCCGCGCGTCAACGTGCACGCCACGGCACCGTATGTCCACTCCGTCATGACGGTCTTCGACGCGGCCGCGTGCGAGGGCCTGGAGCCGGCCCTCGCCGAACTCGTGCGGGTGCGCGCATCACAGCTCAACGGCTGCGCGTTCTGCCTTGGCCTGCACACCCGGGCCGCCCTGGACGCGGAAGAGGACCCGCGCCGTCTGGACGCCCTGTCGACCTGGCGCCAGAGCCCGCTGTTCACCGAAGCCGAACGCGCTGCCCTGGCACTGACCGAGTCCGTGACCCTGATCGCGGAAAAGGGTGTTCCCGACGAGGTCCTCGACGCGGCCGCCGAGCACTTCGACGACACCGAACTGGTCCATCTGCTGTGGACGATCGCCGCGATCAACGCCTGGAACCGGATAGGCGTCGCCACCGCCGCGGGCGGGGTGGCGGTCCGCTGAGCCCGGTCCCAACCGGCGGCGTGGACTTTCAGCCGGTGATGTCTCCGGACCCCGGGGGTCAACGGAACCGTGGTCGGCACTGAGAAGGATCTTGAACGGTGAGAGACGCCAGGGGAGGTCACGCGAACGAGGCGGCGTACTCCGATGCGGTGTCGGAGTACGCCGCCTTGGGGCGCCGGGAGCTACGGGGGCGGCCCGCGCGCTCATGGCGGCCACTTCGGGTCGCGACAGCGTGTGGTCCGGGTGGGCCTGGTCGTCCATGTCGGCGGGCATGGGCCCGCGTGGGGCGCCACGCCGCTCGGCCCTGTCTACTGAGCCGGCTCGGCCGCGTCAACCGACTCGGCCTGTCCGCCGCCGAACACCTCCTTGACGAGCCGCTGCGTCGCCTTCTGGAACGCCTCTCCCATGGACAGCGCGGCGTCGTCGACATAGTTCAGCGCGGCGGTCAGGGTCTTGCCGCCGTCGGGCGTGCTGTACATCAGCGCCGCGTGGCCCGCCATGCCGCCGTTGTGAGTGATGACGGTGCCGCCGTCCGGTGCCTCCTGCACGAACACGCCCAGGCCGTAGCCGGCCTTCGATTCCGGCGTGCACATCTCGGCCAGCAGCGAGGCCGGCAGCAGCTTGCCGCTCACCAGCGCGGAGATGAACGTGTGCAGGTCCTCGGTGGTCGAGATCATGTCACCGCCGCTGGAGATCCAGGAGGGGTTCTGGCGGGTGACGTCGACCGTCTTCTGCCGGCCGTCCTCCTCGTAGCGGTAGTAGGCGTGGGCGTGCGGCTCGGAGATCTCCGTCTGGGTGGTCGGCGCCACGGTGCCCGTCAGCCCGAGCGGCCCCAGGATCAGCCGCCGCATCTCCTCGGCGACCGAGCGGCCGGTGACCTTCTCGATCAGCAGCCGGGCCAGCACGTAGTTGGTGTTGGCATAGCTCCAGTCCGTCCCCGGCTCGAACCGCGCCGGCTTGGACAACGCCAGCCGTACCAGTTCCTCCGGCGGGTAGGTCTTGAACCGGTTGTCCACCCACTCCTGGCCCGCGGGCGTGGCGGGGATCCCCGGCGCGAACGTCCCGTCGTCGTAGTACTCGCCGGTGAAGTTGAACACCCCGCTGGTGTGCTGCAGCAACATCCGCACTGTGATCTTCCGGTCCAGCCCGAACTCGGGCAGGTAGTCATCCACCGGAGTGTCCAGCCCGATCTTGCCCTCGGCCACCAGCTGCAGCACCACGGTCGCGGTGAAGGTCTTGGTGTTGCTGCCGATCCGGACGTGTCCGTTGGTCGGCGGCTTGGCGGTCTCGCCCAGCTCGGCCGCCCCGGCGCTGCCGACCCACTCGCCCCGCTCGTCGTGCACGCGCAGCGTCACCCCGACGAAACCGGAATCGACCATCTCCTCGATGGCCTTCTGCAGCTCCGGGCGGTCCTGGTCGGCAAGGGGGCTGGACATGGTGGTGTGCTCCTTTGGAACTGTTGTGAAATTCAAGGGGTGCCGCTCTTACAGGCTGCGGGCGGTGATGTCGCCGTACGCGGTGGTCGCGTGGATGGTCAGGGCGGCGTCGGCACCATCGGTGTTCTTGAGCGCGTTGTGGATCCGCCCGTAGGTGGTGCCGGCGTCCAGGGAGGCGGAGACCCCGCGGGCGGCGCCGATCGAGATCTCGCCGGACTCGGTGCGCAGCACGACCGTGCCGCGCACGGCCTCGGTGATGTGGAGGTCGCCCTTTTGGGTGCTGATCTCCGCGGGGCCGCCCAGGCGGCCGACCGAGAGGTCGCCGGCGAGGAGGGTGAGGCGGGCGCTCGCGGCCTCGTCGAGCTTGACCGAGCCCTGCGCGCTCTCGAAGGCGACGTCGCCGAGCCGTCCGACGCCCCGGAGCTCGGCGCTGGCCGCCTTCGCTTCGATGCGGGAGCCGGCGGGCAGCTGGACCGTGACTTCGATGTATCCGGAAGCGCCGAGGATCTGGTTCTTCGCCTCCGGGGCCTTGATCCGCAGGACGCCGTCGCCGTATGCGACCTCGGTCTGCTCTGCCGCCTTCACATCGCGGCTCTTCGAGGCGTTCGCGGGGAGGACCTCGACGACGGTGTCGGCCCGGTCGGCGGCGATGAACTGGATGCGGCCGGCGGGGATGTCGAGGATGGCGGTCACCGGGGTGGGGGTGTCGAACTTCTGCATCGTGTCTTCCTTCGCCCTGTTGTTTCTGACGATGGAAACACTACGTTGCATTTCGCAGTACGGCAATTGATTCGTTGCGTACAAGAGACATTCTCGCAGGTAGAAGTCAGTAATTCGTTGCAGTGTTTTGAATCTAATGCAACAATCCTCACCTTGCTCGTTGCAATGAATCAAAGGTGAACGCTATACTGGAGACACCACGGACCACGAAGGAGACCGCGATGCCGGGAGGCAGACTCACCCAGCAGGACCGCCGGCAGATCGCGCTGGGACTGGCCGACGGTCTCGCCTACGCGGAGATCGCCAGAGGCCTCGACCGTCCGACCTCGACGATCACGCGTGAGGTGATGCGCAACGGCGGCCCCACCGCCTACCGTGCCGACCTGGCCCACCGCGCCACCGAACGCCGTACCCACCGCCGCAGGCGCGCCGCGCCCCGGGACCCCAACACACCCCCGCAGGCCTACGGGCGCGAGGCCGAGGCCGTGCGCGAGTACGAGGAGGTGTTCGCCACCGTCTTCATGCAATCGGGCCTGCCCAAGATGACGGCGCTGGTGCTGGCCAGCCTCTACACCACCGACGCCGGCAGCCTCACCGCCTCCGAACTCGCCGGGCGCCTCCAGGTCAGCCCGGCGTCCGTCTCCAAAGCGATCACGTTCCTCGAAAGCCAGGGCCTCATCCGCCGGGAACGCGACGAGCGCCGCCGCGAGCGCTACATCGTCGACGACGATGTTTTGTACCAGTCGACGATGGCCAGCGCTCGCTCCACCGCCCACCTCGGCGAGGTCGCCCGGCAGGGCGTCGACATCCTCGGCCCCGACTCCCCGGCCGCCGCCCGCCTGGAGAACATCGCCCGCTTCGTCGACTTCGTCTCTGAGAGCATCGCCCGCGCTGCGGACCAGGCCCGCGAGATCCTCCACACGAAACCCGAAACGACCTCGGACAGCACTACCTGAGCCACGTTCAGACCGCGGGCAGGCAGCCTCGGCGTCCACCGGTACGCCTTCAACCACACCAACAGCGTCGGCAAACCACCGCGGCCGTGGTCCGCTCAGTCCTCGCCGTCATCGTCGTCGGCCGGGTTGCGCAGCGGGCGCAGGCCGGGGCGGGGGTGGCGGCCCAGCGTGTTGAGGTTCGCGTGCTTGAGAGGGGAGAGCCGGGCGGCGTCCTCGTTCGGTACGTCCTCCATCGGCATGTTCCGCGCGTTGCCGTTCGTGTACGCGGCGATGAGCGTGAGCGGGGCGGTCACGCTGCTGACCTCTGTCGCCGTGGGGTTCGCCGGGGTGCTGGGGGCGGGCGCGCTGTCACGGCCCCTGCTCCGCTCGGTCACCGCCGACCCGGCCCCACGACCGGACTGACGTCGTCGAACCCGTGGCATCGAGATCGCCGGTGTTCGGGCTGTCTTCTTCTCTGCCGACGGTGTCCCCGCGGATCACACTCCCGATCGGTGGGCGGCCGAGGTATCGGCGCTGGTTCTTCGGGATGTGAGCTGTCCGTGAGGTAACCCGTGCCATGCCACCTCGGGCGGCATGGCACGGGGGTGATTCTCAGCGGTCAGGAGGTCTCCGTGGGTGAGGAGGTCGGTGCGGGTGAGGAGGTCGGCGGCTGGCCGGGCTGGTGGTCGCGGTGCGAGCGGTCTCCCTTGCCGTGCCACTGACCTCCCTTGCCGTGCCGGCCCTGCCCGTCGCGCGTGGTCGCGTCGTGGATCGCGACGGCGGTGGCCGTGCTGCCGTCCACCTTCGCCATGACCATGACCTTCTGCCCGGTCTTCAGGGTGTCGCCGTCCTCGCCGCGGCGGTTGATCCGGGTGTCCCCGTTGATCGCGTACTCCTTGGTATAGCCGTCCTCGCTCTTGACCGTGATCGAGTCCTGGTCGACGGCCGTGACGTCGCCGTACTGGGTGGCGACGGTCACGTACTTGCCCTCACCGTCGGGCACGACGAACTCGCCGTGGATGGAAGGTCCGCCGAAGCCCATCCTGTGGCCCCGGCCCCGGTCCTGTCCCGGCGCCTTGTCGGACGGTGCCGCCGACGGTGTCGCCGACGGTGTCGCGGTGTCGCCGGCCGTGGGCGTCGGGGACGGCGAGGGCGAGAACGCGGCCGCGGTGGCGACACCGGCTCCGGCGACCACGGCGAGCGCGGTGGTGGCGATGAGCAGTGCGGAGCGAGGGATGCGGCGCCTGGGCGGCTCGTTCACCACTGTTTCCGCGGTGCTGAATCCGTCCGATCCAGAGGTCATCTTTCTTCCTCCCCCTAGCAGTCAATAGGACAACAATGCATAAGCTCACCTAAAGCTGCCGTAAATGCCGTTCGTGCTCTGAAGATCACCCTCCGTGTGGAGCAGCCTTCGCGTCGCCGGCTCCGGTGCGCGGAGGCGTTCATGTCGACCGGAACACGATCACGGTGCTGGAGTGGCCGGATCGAGGCACTGATCACTCGGCTGTACGTCAATCCGGACATCGGCCGGATGGGGTGCGGGCGTACGTTCCGGTACGGCCTGGGATACCGGCGGTCCACGATTCGCTTCGCCGAACCGTGGACCGCCGGGACGGTGCCGGGCGGGGAGCCCGCTCGATCAGGTCGTGCTACCGGTGACCGTGCTTCCCGACTTGGTGACGAAGTAGGTCACGGTCGTGCCGCTCCAGAAGTGGAGGGTGAGCGTGACCTTTGAGGCGTCGTCGACCTCGGCGAAGAACTCCGGCTTCAGCGTGATGGTGTTGGTGCTGTAGTTGGGTGCGAAGGCGACGTCGAACTCCTTGAACGAGGTCCAGTTGTGGGGGCCGGCATTGGTGCCGTTGGCGTACTTGGCCTCCATGGTGGCGAGCTGGTCACCCTTGAACGTGGTGGGGATGGCGAAGGAACTCGTCGTTCCGCTCGCGTTCTGCACCGTCGGCGTGTCGTAGGTGACTATGTTGATCCGCCACGGGACGCCCTGGGAGAACCGGGCCGACAGCGTCGCGTTGACGCCGTAGGCCCGGGAGCCCGTCAGCCGGGTGAGCGCGGATGCGGTGAACGTGAGCTGGTCGCCCGAGACGGTGTAGTCGGTGCCGCGTACCAGATCCGTGCCGCCCTGGCGGATCCCCACGAACGAGGTGCCGTTCAGGTTCAGTGTGAGCGTCTTGCCGGTGATGGCGGACGCCTTCGCGTTGAACACCTGATCCGACGAGGCGGTACCCGAGCGCGTCGTCCAGCTGGACTTGATCTGTGCGAACAGTTCGGGGTCGGCCCACTGGAACGAGGTCCGGTTGAAGTGCTGGCCGTTGTCCCACAGCATGGTGGTGATCTGCCTGGTACGCGCGTAGTGGCCGAGGAATTCGAAGAACTTCAGTTTCTCGCCCTGTTGGATCGTGCCGGTGTGCCGGTCGAAGCCCAGCAGGCCGTACTCGCCGATGATCACGGGGATGCCGCGGGTCACGAAGGCGCTGTACACCCGGTCGAAGGCGCCGGTCAGGTCCTGCTGAACGGTGGCGTCGAAGCGCGTGCCGCCGGCGACGTTGACGCTGAACGGCCAGTACCCGTAGAAGTGGACCGTCGCGATGAGGTTGGGGTCGTTCATCGCGTTGAACGTGCTGACCAGCTCGTCGACCCTGGCCTGGTCGGCCGAGGTGTGCAGGGTCGGCAGGACGAGCAACCGGGTCGCGTTGTTGCCGCCCGACTGGCGCACGATGTTTCGGAAGGACGTGTTGAGTTCGTTCAGCAGGGTCGCGTTCTGGGCGTCTCCGGAGCTGCCGGTGAAGGTCGGCTCGTTGACGCTCTCGAACACCAGCTTGGCGGAGGAGTTCCGGAACGTGCCGGCGATCTGGGTCCAGATCGCGTTGTACCGAGCCAGCACGTTCGTTCGGTCGCCCGGCATGTTCTGGATCCACTGCCACGAGTCGTGATGGATATTGATCATCACGTAGAAGCCGTCGGCGAGGGCCCAGTCGACGACCTCTTTCACCCGATTCATGTGCGTCGCGTTGATGGTGTAGTTGGGGGCCCCGCCCTGGTACTGACCCCAGGTCACCGGGATCCGGATGCTGTTGAAGCCCTGCGCCCTGATGTTGTCGAGCAGCGCCGCCGTGATCCGCGGGTTGCCCCATGAGGTCTCGTCCGAGCCGGTGGCGTCGAGGGAGTTGCCCAGGTTCCAGCCGGGCTGCATCGCGGCCACGACGGCCTGCGCGTTGCCGGACGTCGGTGTCGGCGTGGGTGTCGGGGTGGGGGTGGGCGTCGACGTCGGGGTGCCGCCGCAGGCCACGCCGTTGACGGCGAAAGCGGTGGGGTTGGTGTTGGCACCGATGTAGCCGCCGTTGAAGCCGACGGTGACGCCGGCGCCCGTTCCCAGGCCCGGGGCGTACGACGGGGCGGTCACGGTCACGCTCTGGCCCGACTGGGTCCAGGTTCCGCCCCAGCCCTGGGTGACCTGCTGGTTGCCGGGCCAGGTGTAGCGCAGCGTCCACGAGCCGATCGGGTCGCCGAGATTGTTGATCGTGATGTTGGCGCCGAACCCGCTGCCGTTGTCCCATGCCTTGGTGTAGGTCACGGAACAGGCGACCGCCGCCTGGGCGGCGGGCGAGGTGACGGCCACCCCGATCGCCGCCAGGAGTGCGACCGCTGTGGACAGAGCCCACAAACGCAGTGTCTTCATCTTCAAGCCTCCAGGGAAGGGGTGCCCGTGTGGGAGCGCTCCCATCCTTGGCTTGTTTCACATCTGTGTACAGGACGTTTCCCCAGGCCGTGCCGCTGACCTGCTGCTGGGCACGAAGAATTCAGCGGACGTATGAAAATTTCAGTGGTGCGGGCAGGTCGCCCTCAGTCGAGGTTCATGGAGATGGTCCTGTCCCTCGTGGCCGAGGCCTCGCTGCCGTTCGTGCGCCGGGAACCCGGTCAGACGGCCGGCGCCGACCGGACAGGGACATGTGCCGACCGGGGCGTCGTGGGCACCCGGCCGAACGGTCGCCGGCTCAGCGAGCGCCCGCGAGCCGCAGCGCGAGATCGCCGTACTGGTACACGACCTGGTCCTCGGTGAAGTCGCCACTCTCCCGATACCAGACGGAGACGCCCATGCCGAGGTCGAGGATGGCATAGGAGGTCAGCTTCACGGACGCGACGCGGAACCGATCTGCCTGTACCCCGTCGGCGACGAGCTTCCGGAATCCGTGCTCGTATCTTGCGCGCCGCCGGAGAACCTCAGCCCGGTGCGGCTCCTCGAGGCTGCGGATCTCCCGGGTCCCCACGAAGGCCTCCAACCGGTGCCGGGCATGAAACCGCACGTGCGCCTCGGTGGCTCTGCGGAGACGTTCGGTGACGTCCTCGCAGCCTGAGATGGCGGCCTCGTGGTTCTCCAGGAGGGTGTCCATTGTCGCGGTCATGATCTGAGCGAGTAGCTCTTGCTTTGACCCGACGTGCTTGTACAGGCTCGGCCCGCGGATCCCGATCGCAGCCCCGATGTCCGCCATCGTGGTGGCTTGATATCCGCGTTCGGAGAACAACGTCAACGCCGCCGCTCTGATGTCCGCCACACGCACTGCCACGGGCGACCTCCTAGTGCTCCCTTAAGGCTAATCGATGCTAGCTGAAGCGAGGATGATCCCATGCCTTTATTGATCCTCGCCTTGACAGCAGGGAGGGGTGGCGGCTACGAAAGGCTAACAATCATTAGCCTGTTGCGAGAGATGAGCCCAAGACGTCGGGAGGTCGGTCAGTGCCCATTGATTTGTCCCATGAACCGCGGGTGGAGGAGCTGGCTCGGCGCACCGCGCGCTTCGTCCGTGAGGTCGTCGTTCCCGAGGAGGAGCGCTACGGCGGTGTCGCGGCCGTCGGGGGCGAGGAGTTGCGCGGCCGGCTCCAGGCCGCGGCCAAGCAGGCCGGCCTGTTCGCCCCGCACGTGGCGCCCGAGTACGGCGGGCACGGTCTGGACATGCGGGGCCGGGCGGCGGTCTTCGAGGAGGCCGGCTGGTCGCTGTTCGGCCCGCTCGCGCTCAATATCGCCGCTCCGGACGAGGGCAACATGCATCTGCTGGAGGCGGTGGCGACTCACCCGCAGAGGGAGCACTACCTGCGTCCCCTCGCCCAAGGAGAGGTGCGCTCGTGTTTCGCGATGACCGAACCGGCTCCGGGGGCGGGCTCGGACCCGGCCGCCCTGAGCACGCGGGCGACGAAGGTGGCGGGTGGCTGGCGGATCGATGGTCGCAAATGGTTCATCACCGGTGCCGACGGTGCGGCCTTCGCCATCTGCATGGCCCGAACATCAGGTGAGCCGGGAGACCGCGGCGGCGCGACCATGTTCCTCGTGGACGTCGACAATCCGGGAATGAAGATCATCCGACACATCGACACCCTCGACGAGAGCCTGTTCGGCGGGCACTGCGAGATGGTGTTCGACGACTGCGTCGTGTCCGACGACGCGGTGCTCGGTGAGGTGGACAAGGGGTACGACTACGCTCAGGTGCGGCTGGGCCCGGCGCGGATGACACACTGCATGCGCTGGCTGGGCATCGCCCGCCGGGCGCAGGAGATCGCGCTGGCCAGGGCGTCGGAGCGGGAACTCTTCGGCTCACGTCTGGGCGACCTGGGCATGGTGCAGGGCATGATCGCCGACTCGGAGATCGACATCGCCGCGGCCAGGGCGTTGACGCTGCAGGCGTGCTGGGAACTCGACCACGGCCGTTCCGCGGCACAGTCCACCGCGATCGCCAAGGCGTTCACCGCGGAGGCGGTGTGGCGCGTGGTGGATCGGGCGCTGCAGGTCTGCGGTTCCCTCGGGGTGTCCGGCGATGTGCTGCTGGGGCGGTTCCTGCGTGAGGTGCGCCCCTTCCGCATCTATGACGGCCCGACCGAAACGCATCGGTGGGCCATCGCCCGCCGGGCTCTGCGCGGCAGCCGGGCGCACGGGAACGTGACATGACCGGTGTCCCTGAAGGGCTGCACCTGGCCGCCCTTCAGCGCTACTTCGACGCGCATGTTCCGGAGGCGGTCGGCCCGATCACCGCCGAACTGCTGCACGGCGGTCGGTCCAACCTCACCTACCGCCTGACCGACGGCCACAGCGCGTGGGTGCTGCGTCGCCCGCCGCTCGGCGGACTCACCCCGTCCGCGCACGACATGGCCCGGGAGTACCGGGTGGTCGGCGCGCTCCGGGGCACCGCCGTCCCCGTCGCGCCCACGGTCGCGCTGTGTGAGGACACCTCGGTCATAGGGAGCCCGTTCTCCCTCGTCGAGTACGTGCCCGGCGAGGTCGTCCGCAGCCGGGAAGACCTCGCCCGCCATGGCGGAGACGAGCCGGCTCGCTGCGCCTACGGCCTGGTCGATGTGCTCGCCACGCTTCACGCCGTGCCGTACGCCGAGGTGGGTCTGGCGGGCTTCGGCCGCCCCGAGGGTTTCCTGGGACGGCAGATCCGCCGCTGGTACGACCAGTGGCGCCGGGTGGCGACGCGCGAACTCCGCGACATCGATGTCCTGCATGCCAAGCTCGACGAGGCGGTGCCGGCCGAGAGCGGTGCCTCCATCGTCCACGGCGACTTCCGTATCGACAACGCCATCTTCGACGCACGAGACCTGGGCACGGTGCGGGCACTGGTGGACTGGGAGATGGCCACCCTCGGCGACCCGCTGGCCGACCTCGCGCTGCACCTGGTCTACCGCGACCCGGCCATCGAGCCGGTGCTCGGTGGATCGGCGGCCGCTGTGAGCGAGCGCCTGCCCTCCACCGAGGCGCTCGCCGAACGGTACGCCCGAGTGTCCGGGCGCTATCTCGGCCGCCTCGAGTTCTACCTGGCGCTGGGATATTTCAAGATCGCTGTTATCGCGGAGGGGATTCACGCGCGCCATGCGCGGGGGCTGACGGTGGGGCAGGGCTTCGAGACGGCCGGTGCCGCGGTTCCGCGGCTCGCCGCGGGCGGGCTACGTGCGATGACGGGAAGAGAGGTCGGATGACCGGCACCATGCGAACCAGGCCGGCGGCGCTGATCACCGGCGCCTCCCGGGGAATCGGACTGGCCATCGCCGAGCGGCTGGCCGAGGCAGGGCACGATATGACGATCTGTGCCCGGGATGCCGACCACCTCGCCACCGCTGCCGCCCGGCTGGGCGCATATGGGGTGGACGTGCGTTCCGAGGCCGCCGACATGGCCAAGGAGCAGGACATCCTCCGCGTCGCCCAGGCGCACACGTCGGCCTATGGGCGGTGCGACGTGCTGGTGATCGCGGCCGGCGTCGGTACGGCAGGCCCTCTCGACACCGTGCCCCTGCATCGGTTCGACAAGCAGTTCGCCGTCAACGTCCGGGCGTGCTACGCACTGGTACAGGCCCTGCTTCCGGCCCTGCGCGCGACCGCGGCGCAGCGCTCCGTCTCGGGGGTGAAGATCATCGCGCTTTCGTCGATCACGGGCGTCTACCCCGAGCCGGGCCTGGCCGCCTATGGAGCGTCCAAGGGCGCGCTCATCGCGTTGTGCCGCTCGATCAACGCCGAGGTCTCCGCCGCCGGAATCACGGCCACCGCGATCTGCCCCGGCTACGTTGACACTGATATGTCCGCATGGGTGCACGATCGCATCGACCCCACTGAAATGATCAGTACAGCGGACGTCGCGGAGCTGGCGATGAGCATCACCCGGCTCTCCGCACGAGCCGTCGTTTCCGAGCTGGTCGTCACCCGTCCTGGGGGCCAACTACATCGCGCTTGAACGCCGCCACCTGGCCGTTGCCACGCGGGTGTCTTCGGCGATGTGGGCTGGAAGGCCCGACCATGTCATCACGATCATCGCCGTGACGTCCGAGGCTCTCGCAACCCCGAAAGTCAAAGTCCGCTACGGAAAGAACCTCGGACGTTTCGGTTTCCACCACACTCGAAGTGCCCCTACGAGATGGGTGCCGGGTGCCTTCGACATCCCCCGCGGAATTGGAACGCGAGTCGATACCTGCCGCGGCTCTCGCCGCTGCCCCTCGGCCTCTTGGGCCGCCTTGGCCCGCTGACGCCTCTGCTCGTCACCCGTCCGGCACGGCCTTGGGCCGACTTCGACGCCCGGCTCTGACCAGCCTGTTGTGCCGCTCGATCTTACGGGCTTCCTCTTGACGCTCATCGAGGCGAAGTATACAAACGTTCATACACCAATCTGAGGAGGCGGCCTTGGTCACTTACCGGATGGACGGGATGTCCCGGCGAGGGTTTCTGGCGGGCGCCGCGTCCGCCGCCGC
Source organism: Streptosporangium sp. NPDC049248 (assembly GCF_040678965.1). Lineage (NCBI taxonomy): Bacteria > Bacillati > Actinomycetota > Actinomycetes > Streptosporangiales > Streptosporangiaceae > Streptosporangium > Streptosporangium sp. NPDC049248. The sequence goes on along the minus strand of NZ_JBFAQY010000026.1, from coordinate 35,999 downwards.
GCTCGGAGCGCTCGGCCTTGGGACGGCGGCGTGCGGGAGCTCGGGAGGCGGAGGAAAAACGGCCGCCCGGATCGGGTGGGTGGAGCCGAAGACCGGTCGCCTCGCAGCCGCCTACAAGCCGATCTACGTGGGTGCGCGGCTCGCGCTGGAGGACATCAAGGTGGCCGGCGGCCTGCTCGGACAGGCGGTGCAGGTAGCGGAGCAGGACGACAAGGGGAGCCCGGCCAGCCAGCCGGCCGTGGCGCAGCGGCTGATCCGGGAGAATCCGACCTTCGTGGTCGGACCGACAGGCAGCTCACAGGTGCTGGCGTCGGTGACGGCCCTCGCCCGCGCGAACCTGATCCAGTCGTGCTGGGGAGGCGCGGAGCTGCTCGGGGACGGTGACCGCTTCCCGTACCACTACCAGCTCGTCTACAACACCACCCAGCAGGCCAGGGTGGCGGCGCGCTTCCTCCACGAGGTCCGCGGGCTGCGCAAGATCGGCATCATCGTGGAGAACTCGGAGTTCGGCACGTCGATCAGGGACGCCGTCGTCCGGACGCTGCGCGACGACTACTCCGCCAAGCCGGTCGCGGTCGAGGTGTTCGAGGTGGACGCCTCCGACATGACGCCGTTCGTCCGGAATCTGGAGCGGGCCGGTGTAGACGGGCTGGGGTTGTTCACCGGTCAGCCGCAGGCGACCATCCTGATCCTGCGGGCGATGGCGGCCAGCGATTTCCATCCTGTGATCGTTTCGCACGACCTGAACTACCTCGATGCGCTCGGGGAGTTCCCGCGGCCCCTGCTCGACGGGTTCTTCGGCACCACCTACCGGGGGCTCACCTATGCCGGCGACGAGCAGCCTCCGGCCGAGGTCCGCAAGCTGGTCGAGCGGATCAACGCGCATCCGGACACCGCGGGCCTCGGTTACTCGGCGGTGACCAGCCCCTACTACGACTACGTGATGCTGATGGCCACGGTGATCGGGGAGACCAAAAGCCTCGATCCGGCCGATCTCAAGGCCGCGCTCGACAAGGTCGACGGTTACCAGGGCACCCGGGCGAAGGTGTCGTTCACCGCGAAGCGGCACTCCGGCATCGCCGATGAGGACATCACGATCGGCACTCTCATGTCGGCGAAGGATCCGGAGAGCCTGGGCGGGGTTCTGCGGCGGCGCGCGGACGGGGTGTGACCGCCCGATGATCACCGACATCCTGGTCACGGGGCTGGTCTTCGGCAGCCTCTACGGCCTTGTCGCGATGGGGTTCAACGTCCTGTACCGGCCGACGAACGTGGTGAACTTCGCCCAGGGCGAGCTCATCATGATCGGCGCGATGCTGATGGCCGCCACTCCGATCGGCGGACTCCCCTGGGGAATCGCCGCCGTCTGCGTGATGGCCGTCGTCGCGGTCGTGGCGCTGGCCGAGGAGCGGGTGGCCGTCACCCCGGTGCTGCGCAGATCGTCCCACGCAGCCGGCTGGGTGATCACCACGCTGGCGTTCTCGCTGCTGCTCGCGGAGGCCGCCGGACGGCTGTGGACGGACCAGCCGAGCACCGTCGCACCCCCGTGGCCGCTGTCCATCAACGTCAACGAGGTGGCGGGAGTCCGGTTCTCGAGCTACCAGGTCGGGGTGGTGGCCATCGCCGTCGCCGTGGTGATACTGCTCGGCCTACTGGACCGTTCCCGGTTCGGCGCCGCGTTGCGCGCGGTGGCCGCCGACCGTGACGGCGCCCGGCTGCGCGGCATCGACCCGACGATGCTGACCCGCCGTTCGTTCCTGCTCGGCGGCGCCCTGGCGGGGCTCACCGGAGTGCTGGCGGCGCCGTTGCTGCTGGCCTCGGTGACGATGGGCCTGGGTCTGCTGATCAAGGGTTTCGCCGCACTGGCGGTCGGCGGGATCGGCGACAACCGAGGCGTCCTGGTGGCGGGATGGGTGCTCGGCACCGTCGAGGCCGCGGGCGCCACCTACGGCTCTCCCGGGTCGCAGTCCGTCGTCCTGTTCGTAGCGATGCTGCTCATCCTGCTGATCCGGCCCAACGGCCTGCGCGGTCTGGCGGTGCAACGTCATGTCTGAAGTTCGCGGAACACGGGCGGGCGCCGCGCGGCGCTCGGCCCCTTGGGTCGCTCTCGTGGCGGCCGTGGCCGCGCTGCCACTGGTCAGCGGCGACCCGACGATCACCTACCTCGCCACCACGGCCGCGATCTACGTGCTGGTGGGGACGGGGCTGAACATCATGTTCGGCTACACCGGCCAGGTCTCGCTCGGACAGGGCGCGCTGGTCGCCGTAGGTGCCTACGCCACCGGCATCCTCATGGCCGACCACGGCTGGACCTTCTGGGCGGCGGCCCCGGTGGCGGTGGTGATCGCCACGGGCGCCGGGACCCTGATGGCGCTGCCCGCCTTCCGGTTGTCGTCCTGGTACATCGCCCTGGTCACGCTCGGAGCGGCGATGGCGATGCGCAGCCTGCTGGTCGAGTTCGAGGGGCTGACCGGTGGCTGGTCCGGGCTGGTCGGCATCCCGCGGCCCGCGTTCGGTTCCTGGGAACTCGGGGAACGAGACGTCCTCTGGCTGGCCCTCGCCGTGAATGTCGTACTGTTCGTCATGGTCCGCACCATCGTCGACTCCCGCTTCGGCCGGGGCATGATGGCCGTACGGGACGCGCCGGAGATGGCGCGGAGCGTCGGCGTCGGACCCGCGCGGATGAAGCTGTTCGCGTTCGCCTGCGGCGGTGCCACCGCGGGTCTGGGCGGGGCGCTGCTGGCCGTTCATCACGGGCTCGTCACCCCGGACGACTTCACCCTCGACTTCTCGATCCTGTTCCTGCTGGTGGTCATCATCGGCGGCGCCGCGCGTCTCGTCGGCCCGATCATCGGCACCCTGCTGTTCTTCGCCCTTCCGGAACTGCTGACCGGCCTGGCTGAATGGCGCGGCCTCATCTACGGCGCGGCGCTGCTGGTGCTGATGGTGTACGCGCCGCACGGCATCGCCGGGGCGTGGGAGAAGCTGCGGGCACGCCACGGGGCCGATGGCACGTCTTCCGACGCCCCCGGCACGGGCGTCACGATCGAGGTCAGGCCGCCGCGCGGAGAGCCGCTCGGCGTCGAACTGGCCGGCGTTCGCAAGTCCTTCGGCGGCGTGCACGCGCTGCGCGGCATCGACCTCACCATCGAGCCGGGTACGGTGCACGCGATCGTCGGGCCCAACGGGTCGGGGAAGACGACCCTGCTCAACGTGATCACTCGTCTGCTGCAGCAGGACGAGGGACGGGTCCTCCTCGGAACCGAGGACGTCAGCCGGGCCACGGCCGAGCGGCTCGCCCGGCGCGGGGTGGCGCGCGTCTTCCAGACGCCGCGGCTGCTGGGCGCGTCGAGCCTGCGGGACAACGTCCTGCTCGGCGCCTACGCGCGGGAGCGGGCGAACGGTCCGGCGACCGTCCTGCGGCTGCCGTGGGCCCGGCGCGAACGGGCCGAACTGGAGAGGGAGGCCGACGGGCTGCTGGCCGGTCATGGCCTCGCCGGGCGGGCGGACGAGGAGGCCGCGGCGCTGCCGCACGGCGAGCAGAGACTGCTGGAGGTCGCCCGGGCCTTGATGGCACGGCCGCGCCTGCTGCTGATGGACGAGCCGGCGGCCGGGCTCACGCCGCGAGAGCTGGAGGCGCTGGGCCGCCTGATCCGCGCGATTCGCGACGCGGGCACCACGGTGGTCCTGGTGGAGCACCACATCGAACTCGTCGCGAGCGTCGCCGACGTCGTGACCGTCCTCGACCAGGGCGAACTGGTGACGTCGGGGGCGCCGGAGGAGGCACTCGGTGACGCACGGGTCGTCGAAGTGTACTTGGGAGCACCCGCATGAGAACGCAGGGCGAGGAACTGATCACCGTGTCCGGGCTGAGCGCCGGGTACGGGACGGTGCCGGTGATCCGCTCGGTGGACTTCACGGTCCATACGGGCGAGATCTTCGCGGTGGTCGGCGGCAACGGGGCCGGGAAGACGACCCTGCTCAGCACCATCTCGGGGCTGCTTCACCCCACGTCCGGATCGGTACGGCTCGCCGGAACCGACATCACCGGGTGGAGCCCGGAACGGATCGTGGCCCACGGCCTCGTCCACATTCCCGAGGGCAGGCGTCTCTTCACCGGGCTCACAGTGGCCGAGCATCTGAGACTCGGGCTCTGGAACGTCCCGAACCGGCGCAAGGTCGAGCGGGAGCGGACGGACCGGGTCGTCGACCTGTTCCCGGTGCTGGGTGAGCGGATGGACGCCTACGCGGAGGTGCTCAGCGGCGGCGAACAGCAGATGCTCGCCATCGGCCAGGCGCTGATGCGCGAACCCCGAGTGCTGCTGCTGGACGAACCGTCCATCGGCCTGGCACCCGTGATCATCCAGCGGGTGTTCGCGGTGGTGGACCGGCTGCGGGAGCAGAACCTGACGGTGATCCTGGTCGAGCAGCGTGTCAACCAGGCGCTGGCGCTCGCCGACCGGGGACTGGTCATGCGGCACGGCCGGATCGAGGTTGTCGGCACCGCCGCCGAGCTCGCGGAGGATCCCGTGCTGCGGGCCGCCTATCTGGGCGCGGCCGTGGCCGGCGAGCAGCGGAACAAGGAGTGACATGAGCGGTGAGTGGTGGGGCCCGGAAGTGCCCGAGGCCGACGAATGCGTGGTGGCGGAGCTTCTCGTCCGCCGGGCCGCGGAGCACCCCGACCGGGTGTACGTGATCTTCGAGGACGGGACGCGGTGGACCTACGCCGAAACCCTGGACCAGGCCGAGCGGGTCGCCGCGGGGTTGCACGCGCTGGGCGTGCGGCCGGGTGACACGGTCGTCTCCTGGCTGCCGAACGGGCCCGACGCACTGCGCGTCTGGTTCGGCGTCAACCTGCTGGGCGGCGCCCTGGTACCGCTCAACACCGCCTACCGCGGCAGGCTGCTCGAACATGCGATCCGGCTGTCCGGGGCGCGGGTGGCGGTGGTGCACGGCGAGCTGGCCGGGCGCCTGGACGAGATCGACGCCTGCGCGCTGGAACGGGTGGTGGTGCTCGGGGAGGGCGACAGCCGACCGGCGGGCCGGGCCGGGATGCTGGGGGCGGAGGCGCTGGCGGCGCCGAGCCCCGGCTTCCGCCCGGACTCACCACCCCGGCCGTGGGACTCGTACGCGGTGATCCTCACGTCCGGAACGACGGGGCCGTCGAAGGGCGTCCTGTGTTCGTACGTCCAGCTCGCGGCCTGCGCGCGGGCCGCGTTCGGCGGCTGCTTCGGAGCGGCCGACCGCTACATGGTGAACCTGCCGCTGTTCCACGCGGGCGGCACTATCGGCACGTACGCGGCGTTGTTGCTCGGCGGTGGGATCAGTCTCGTCAGCGCGTTCGATACCGAGTCGTTCTGGCCGGCCGTCCGCGACACGGGCACCACGCACGTCACGCTGCTCGGCGTGATGGCGACGTTCCTGGGCAAGCGCCCTCCGTCCCCGCATGACCGTGCTCACCCGCTGCGGCACGTTTTCATGATCCCGCTCATCGAGGACAGCGCGGCGTTCGCCGAGCGCTTCGGTGTCGACGTGGTGGCCATGTTCAACATGACGGAGGTGTCGATTCCGATCATCTCCGGCCCCAACCCGGATGTGCCGGGCACGTCCGGGCGGCTGCGGCCCGGTGTCGAGGCCCGGGTCGTCAACGAGCACGACCGGCCGGTGCCCGACGGGGAGGTCGGTGAGCTGGTGCTGCGCACCGCCCAGCCGTGGGCACTGAACTCCGGTTACCTCGGGATGCCCGAGGCGACGGCACGGGTCTGGCGCAACGGGTGGTTCCACACCGGGGACGCCTTCCGGACGGTGGACGGCGAGTACTTCTTCGTGGACCGGATGGGCGACACGATCCGGCGCCGCGGTGAGAACATCTCCTCGGCCGAGGTGGAGACCGAGCTGCTGGCGCATCCGTCGGTCCGGGAGGCCGCGGTGGTCGCCGTGCCGAGCCCCTACGGCGAGGACGATGTGCTCGCCGTGGTCGCGCCCGTGGACGGGGCGGAGATCGACCCCGCCGAGCTGCTGCGTTTCCTGATCCCCCGGATGGCGCACTTCATGGTGCCCCGCTACGTGCGCGTGGTCGACGCGCTGCCGCACACCCCGACGAACAAGATCGAGAAGCACCGGTTGCGCTCGGAAGGCGTCACGGCGGACACGGCCGATCGCGAGCGGCTGGGCGTGGCCGTCCGGCGTGACCGCATCGGCGGGACGCCCGCCGCAGGCTGAGCCTCCTCGGAGTACCGGCCGGTCCCGCGCCCGGCCGGTCTCCGCACCTCCCATCAGGAATGTGCGATCGGCTTTCCCGGTCGCCGGCCTTCGGGGCGTCAGTCCTCCGGGGCCGCGCCGACGAGTTGGAGGACGAGGAAGGCGTACTGGTCGGCGAGTTCCTGGGCGGACAGCCCGCCGTCGGGACGGAACCACTGCCCGGCGTTGATGCACATGTCGAGGATCGCCTTGGCGGCCACGTCCACTCGGGCCGGACCCGGCGACCGCGGGTCGGTCAGGCGGAACCGGCCGGTGTTCAGGCCCCGTTCCAGGGTGCGTTCGAAGATGCGGCGGACTCGCTGCTGGGCATCCAGAACCTCCTTGGCCTGCTCGGGCGGGAGGTGGCGCCATTCTGTCCGGGCCACCAGGCCCTCGATACGCCGTTCGGTGTGGAAGAGCGTGAGCTCCCGCACCAGCTCGGCCAGTTGCCGGTCGGCCCGGTCGCCGCCGCGCAGGAGTCCTTCCTCCAGTATGCGCTCGGAGTCCTCGTGAGCCCTCTTGAGGATCGCGTAGAGCACTTCCTCTTTGGACCCGTAGTGGTTGTAGAGCGAGCCCGCGGTGACCCCGCACGCGGCGGTGATCTTGCGGACGGTGGTCGCGGGGAACCCGTCTTCATAGAACAGGCGCGCCGCCTCGTCGAGGATGCGCCGGCTCATCGAGGTCGTGGCAGGGGCGCCGTCAGTGGTCTTCCGGGAGCGTGTCGTACCCACCCCCCGACGCTATCACCATATGAACGTTCATTGACCTGGCGGTGCCGAGTCTGGTAAACAAACGTTTGTATATAAGAAGGGGGAATGATGGGTGAACCGGTGATCGACATCTGCGAGGTCGCCTACGACACCGAATGCTGGACGGCCTACCTGCGTTCGCTGGCCACCGTCGCACCGCGTTATCTCGTCATGTTCTCCGGGCGGCTCGCCGCCCTCACCGGACGGGCTCACGGCGAGGTCGCGGCGGAGGCGGCGCATGATCCGATAGGAACGGCGGAGCGGCTGGCCCACGTCCTTGGACGCGGCTTCGACATCGATCACCATGTCGCCGCGCTGACCGAGAGCGGGGTGGCCCACCAGATCCTGCACGGCGGGCCGTGGCCCATCAGGGACGCCACCGTCAACGACACGGTCGCCGCCTTCGCGGCCAGGCACCCGGACCGGCTCAGCGCATGGGCCGGGGTCAGCCTCACCGACTCGCGGACCGCGATCGCCGAGGCACGTCGCGCGCTCGACGAGCTCGGTGCGACCGGCCTCTCGGTCATCCCGTTCCTCGACGGCACCGACCCGTCCGCACCCGAACACGCCGGGCTCTGGAAGCTCGCCGCCGACCGTGGTGTCCCGGTGTGGCTGCACTGCGGGCAGCACTTCCGTTCGGACATCCCGATCGATGTCTCCGGGCCGCGGGTGCTGGACCGGATCGCCGGCGCCCACCCCGGTCTCGTCCTGGTCGCCGGGCACGGAGGCTGGCCCTGGGTCACGGAGATGCTGGCGGTGGCGCAGCGGCACCCCAACGTCTACCTGGAGTTCTCCTCGCACCGTCCGTCCAGGATGGCGGCCAGGGGATCGGGATGGGAGGCGCTGCTGACGCTGGGTGCCGCATCCGTCCGCTCCCGCGTCCTCTTCGGGTCCACCAGCTGGACCCAGGCCTCCACCCCTGCCAGGCTCGCCGCCGAGGTCACCTGGCTGGGCCTTCCGGACGACGTCGTCCAGGCCTGGCTGCATGGCAACGCCGAGCGACTGCTGAACCGCACCTGGCAGGGAAGCGCGGCATGAGCGGCCGCCGGGTGCTGGTCACCGGGGCCGCCGGTGGCATCGGCACGTCCCTCGTGGCCGAACTGCTTCTGCAGGGCGCGCAGGTGCTGGCGACCGATGTCGACGCGTCAGGCTGCGAGCGCCTGAAAAGGCGGTTCGACGACGATCGGCTCCACCTGGTGCCGCTCGACCTGACGGAGAGCGGAGCGCCACAGCAAATCGTCGATCAGGCGCTCGGCCGACTCGGAGGCCTCGACGGCCTCGTGAACAACGCAGGTGTGGAGCACCGCGCGGCACTGGGCGAGCACAGCACCGCCGACTGGGCGCGCGTCATGGAGATCAACCTGTCGGCGCCGTTCCGGCTGGCCCGTGCGGCGGCACCCGCCCTCGCCGGACGGCCGGGCGCCGCCATCGTCAACGTCTGCTCGATCGCGGTGACCGGGTTCGCCGGGCAGGCCGCCTACGACGCGAGCAAGGGTGGGCTGCTGAGCCTGACCCGCTCGCTCGCCGTCGAACTGGGACCGCTCGGCGTCCGCGCGAACGCCGTGTGCCCCGGCTTCATCGACACCCCGATGCTCGACGAGAGCGGGCTTCGCGGGCTGGCGGAGAAGGTCGCCGCCCGGCTGCCGATCGGCCGGTGCGGGCACCCGGAGGAGGTCGCCGCCGCGGTCGTGTGGCTGCTGGGAACGGGGGCCGGTTATGTCACCGGCCAAGCATTGTTCGTCGATGGAGGGATGGTCAGAGCATGATGCGCGAACAGGAGAGCACGACGTCAAGCGGTGAAGGGGCCCTGCTGGTCTCCCGGCCGGCCCCGGGGGTGCTGTGGCTGACCATGAACCGTCCCGACCGCCGCAACGCGATCGATCGCGCGCTCGGCGAGGAGCTGCTGCGCGCGCTGGAGCACGCCGAGACCGACCCGCAGGCCAGGGTCGTGGTGCTGACCGGGGCGGGCAGTGCCTTCTGCGGCGGGGACGACCTCGGCGCGGTGGACGAGCACCTCGCCGGGGACCGCAGGCACTCGCCGGTGCTCGGTGACACCGCCGACCCCGTGTACCTGCGGATCGTCGAGGCCCTCGTCACAGCGCCGCAGCCGGTCATCGCGGCGGTCAACGGCCCCGCGGCCGGGGCGGGCACCGAGCTGGCCTGCGCCGCCGACCTGCGGATCGCCTCGGACACGGCGCGGATCGGGAGCTGCCTGGTGAACGTGGCGCAGACCGGCACCGCCGTGATGCTGGCCCGGATCGTCGGGAGCGCCAAGGCGACCGAGATCTATCTGTCCGGCGGGCTGCTCGACGCCACCGACGCCGAACGCCTGGGCATCTACACCCGGGTCGTCCCGTCGGGGGATCTGCGGGACGCGGCGCTCGCCGAGGCCCGCAGGCTCGCGGCCGGTCCGACCGGCGCGATCGGGCTTTACAAGCAGCTACGCGAGCGAGTGTACGGTCAGCCGCTGGAGCAGGCGCTGCGGATCCAGAACACCTTCCACATCCGCAACAACAGGGAAGTCCATGATGCCGTCGAAGGAGCACGTGCCTTCGTCGAAAAGCGCAGCCCCGAATTCACGGGCCGTTGAGGAGGAACGGATGACCATGGCAGACGGTGACGTGTTCGGCCGGCTCGACGGCAGGGTCGTTCTGGTCACGGGTGCGGCGAGCGGCATCGGCGCGGCCTCGATGAGGCTGTTCCGGGCCGTCGGGGCCGAGGTCATCGGGGTGGACCTGACCCCGGGAGAGGGCATCGTCCAAGCGGACGTCTCCGACCCGGCACAGGTCGCGGAGGTCGTCGACGGGGTGGTCGCCCGGCACGGCCGGCTAGACGTCGTCCACGGCAACGCCGGCGTCAACGTGCCCGGCCGCCCGCACAGCCTCACCGACGACGACTACCGCAAGGTGATGGGCGTCTGCTGCGACGCCAACTTCTACCTGGTGCGCTCCGCGGTCGGGCACATGCGCGCGCACGGGGGAGTGTTCGTGTTCACCTCGTCGATGTGCGGGGTGTCGGCGACTCCCCGCTCCCCGGTCTACAACATGGCCAAGCACGCTCTCATCGGCCTCGCCCAGTCCGTCGCCGTCGACTACGGCGCGCAGGGGATTCGCGCGGTGGCCCTGATCACCGGGCCGACGCACACCGGGATGGTCGACGAACTGTGGCCGCCGGGTCCGCTCCGCGACTCGCTGACCGCGACCACCGCCGTCGGACGGCTGGCCACCCCCGAGGAACAGGCCCGCGCCGCGGTGTTCGCCGCGCTGCCCGGCAGTTCCTTCCTCACCGGATGCAGTCTCACCGTGGACGGCGGCGCGACCGCCGGGTGGAACGAGATGGCCCGGACGATGCTCACTCTCAAGAAGGTGTGATGACGGAACTGGGACGCATCGAAGGCGGCGTCGAAGCCCCCATGCGGGACGGCGTGCTGCTGCGCGGCGACCTGTGGCGGCCCCCGTCCCCGTCCCCGGCCGTGGTGTTCAGGACGCCGTACGGCCGGCGGCAGATCAGCTCCGACACGCTGCACCCCCAGCACTGCCTCGCCGGAGGATTCGCCGCGCTGGTGCAGGATACCCGGGGCCGCTTTGACTCCGACGGCGACTGGCGGGCCGTCATGTGGGAGCAGGAGGCCAGGGACACCTACGACACGGTGGAGTGGGCGGCGGCACAGCCCTGGTGCGACGGCAACGTGTTCCTCGCGGGCACCTCCTACCTCGGCATCATCGCCTGGCTCGGCGCGGCCGAACGCCCGCCCCACCTGCGCGGCATCGCCCCTGCCATGACGACCGGCGCGGCGGCCGACACCCGTGACACCGGCGGCGCGCTGCGGCTGGACCACCTCGTCGGGTGGCTGGCCTACATGGCCGCCGACTGGCTGGGCCGGCAGGGACCGGACGCCGACCCGTCGCTGGTCGCCAAGGTCGCGTCGTTGATTCACGATCCGGGACGGGCGATGCGGCGGCTGCCGCTCGTGGGCATGCCGGAACTGGACCTGCCCGGATTCCCGATCCGGATCGGCGACCTGCTGGACGGACGGATCCAGGCCCTGCCCGACTGGGACCACGCGGCGGTGGAGGTGCCGACCCTGTCGGTGACCGGCTGGTACGACGTCTACGCCACCGCGACCATCCGCGGGCACCTGGAGATGCGCAGGCTGCGACCGGACCTGCGGCACGAGCTGATAGTCGGCCCCTGGGCGCACACCGGAGCCCTGTCCCATCTGCAGGGCGAGGTCAACTTCGGTGTCGCGGCCTCCGCCGCGGCCACCCGGCTGCCCGCCCGGCACCTGGAGTTCTTCCGCCGCTGCCTGGACGGATCGGACGGTCCCGCCCCCGTTCGGTACTTCCAGATGGGCGCGGACGAGTGGCGCACCGCCGAGCGATGGCCGCCGACGGAGGCCGCCGGGCACGCCCTGTACCTGACGGGGCCCGCCGCGCAGGGTAGGACGCCGGGACGGCTGACCGCCACGCCCGACACGGCGAACCCGGCCACACCGGACGGCTACCTCCACGATCCGGAGGATCCGGTGCCGAGCCACGGCGGGCGCGTCCTGCACCTCGGCCGCCTCGTCCCCGGGCCGCTGGACCTCAGCCGAACGGCCGAGCGACCCGACGTCCTCGTCTACCACGGCGACGTGCTCACCGAGGACACGGACGTCATCGGCCCGGTGCGGCTGAAGCTCACCTTCGCCACCGACGCGGCGGACGCCGACGTGATGGCTCGGCTGGTGGACCAGCTGCCCGACGGGCGGATGCTGCCGGTCGGCGAGGGGGTGATCAGGCTGAGCCGCCGCGACGGCCCCGACACCCCGGTGCCACGGGGAGAACCGGTCCGGCTGGACATCGATCTCGGGTACACGGCCCAGCGGTTCCCGGCCGGCCACCGGATCGGCCTGATGCTGTCCAGCAGCAACTTCCCCCACTACGACCGCAACCAGGGGGACGGGGAGCCGCCCGCCACGGCCGGACCGGGCACGCCGTCCACCCAGAGTGTCCACTACGGGACGTCGGTCCTCCTCCTGGGCGACGGGGCGCGCCCGTGACGCTGCGGCACCGGACCGTCCAGCGCTCCACCGACTGCGAGATCCACCACTGGACCGGCGACTCCGGTGACCAGTCCCCGATCGTTCTCACCCATGGCGCCACCCTCGATCACCGTACGTGGGAACCGCAGGCCGAGGCGTTCGCCGCCCGGTACCGGATCCTGCTGGGGGACGTCCGGGGCCACGGGAGCTCCGACTTCTTCAACAGCACCGTGCTGCGCTTCCCCGCCGAGCACGGACTCGACTCACCGGAGGACTGATATGACGATGTGGAGCCGGGAGGACGTCGACGGCGTCGCCGTCCTCACCTACCGAAACCCGCCACGCAACTTCCTCACCTTCGCCGCGCTCGAAGAACTGGACGCGGAACTCGCCCGGCTGGAGACCGCGCCGGACATCGGGGTTGTGACGCTGACCAGTGATGTCCCCGGCTACTTCATCGCCCACGCCGACCTGGACGAGCTCGCCGAACTCTCCCGGGGGCCGATGCCGCGGGCCAAGATCTGGTACACCGCGATGCGACGCGTCGAGCGGATCCCGCAGCCGGTGATCGCCGCGATCGACGGCCAGGCATGGGGCGGCGGCTTCGAGCTGTCCCTGGCCTGTACGCTGCGATGGGCCTCGACCGCCGCCCACTTCAGTCTGCTCGAGACCGCGCTCGGCATCATCCCCGGGGCGGGCGGCACCCAGCGGCTGGCCCGGTTGATCGGCCCCGGGCGGGCCGCCGACATCGTCCTCACCGGTGACGTCCTCACCGCCGAACAGGCCAGGGCCGCCGGATTCGTCGAACGGGTGCTCCCCGCGCCCAACTTCCAGGCGGAGGTTCTGCGGCTCGCGCGCGGCATGGCGTCCCATCCCGCCGCCGCCCTCGCCGCCGCGAAGCGCGCACTCGTCGAGGGTCCCCGGCTACCGCTCGCCGAAGGTCTCCGGCTGGAGGCCGCACTCTTCGCGGAGAGACTGGCCAGCCCCGAATCCAGGAGGCTTCAGGAAGCGGCGCGGCGCCGCTACGCCGAGGCGGCGGACGACGACGACATCTCCTTCGGAGACCGCCCGTGAAGACCGCGGTCATCACCGGAGCCGGCCGGGGCATCGGCCGGGCGACCGCGTTCACGCTCGCACGCGACGGTTACGCCGTCGCGGTCGGCTACCACCGGAACGCCGAGTCCGCCGCCGAAGTCGTCGGCGAGATCCACCGGAACGGCGGACACGCCGCCGCCTTCGCGCTGGATGTCGCCGATCAGGACCAGTGCGCGGAGTTCGTGCGCGCAGCGGGTGAACGGCTCGGGCCCGTCCGTGCGGTCATCTCCAACGCGACAGGATTCGGCTCCGCCTCGCCGTCCCTGGGGAAGGCACTCGAAACCCCCTGGCATACCTACGAGCGGATGTTCGCCACCCGCGTCGGCTCCCTCCTCGCCCTCGTGACCGCGGCACGTTCGCAACTGGCCGACGGCGGCCGGGTCGTGACGACCGTGAGCACCGGGACGAGCAGGCACGTCCCCGGTTATGCGGCGATCGCCGCCGCCATGGCCGCGGCCGAGAGCGTCGTCCGCTACCTCGCCGTGGAACTCGGCCGCGACGGCATCACGGTCAATCTGGTGAGCGGCGGTGTGGTGGCGACGGACGCGCTGCGCGAGATCAGCCCCGACCCGGAGCGCCTCCTGGCCGCCGCCGCGCGCGCCACACCGCTGGGCCGCGCCGGCTCCCCCGAAGACCTGGCCAAGGTCATCGCGTTCCTGTGCGGCGAGGAGGCCGGCTGGATCACCGGACGCTCCATCATCACGGACGGAGGAAACTCGCTGCGCTGAGCCATGACCTCACCCGCTGTACCGAGCCGGACGGTACCGGACGATCCTGCCGTGCCCGGCACTGCCGTACCGGTGCGGATCTGCTCGAAAGTCAAAGTCGGACGGTGTTCGGCGAGGACTCTTGGGCCGGCGGTGTCCGAATGGGCATTGACACCTGCGGACATGAGCCTGCCGGTGAGGGCCGGTTTCATCGCGATCGCGTACGGGACGCGCCGGGGAGCCGGATCGGTCCGCCGACGCTGACGACGATCAGGTCATGGAAAGCGCAAAGTGCGACAGATGGCCATCTGTCGCACTTTGTTCCTATGTGTCCGAGGGGGGACTTGAACCCCCATGCCCCGCAAAGGGCACTAGCACCTCAAGCTAGCGCGTCTGCCTATTCCGCCACCCGGACGTGGTGCCTGCACGTGGGACCGTCATCCCGCGTCGGCGGACTTAGGTTAGCAAACTCTTGAGCTTGCGTCATATCGGTTGGAGGGCGGGTAGGGACGGGGTGCCGGGAAGGAGGGTACGGCGGGAGGATGGGGGTGGAAGCCGTACCGAACTCAAGGAGTCCACATGGCTACGCTCAACGGTGAGGATGAGGTCGTCGGGCTGTGCCGCGACCTGATCAGGATCGACTCGACCAACGCGGGTGACAACTCGGGCCCCGGAGAGCGGGCCGCCGCCGAGTACGTGGCCGAGAAACTGGCCGAGGTCGGGCTGGAGCCGCAGATCCTGGAGTCGGACAGGGGGCGGGCCAACGTGATCGCCCGCATCGCGGGGGAGAACTCCTCGCGGGACGCGCTGCTGCTGCACGGACATCTGGACGTCGTGCCCTTCGACGCCGCCGACTGGGCCCACCACCCGCTCAGCGGTGAGATCGCGGACGGCTGTGTCTGGGGACGCGGCGCGGTCGACATGAAGGACATGGACGCGATGATCCTCGCGGTCGTACGACAGCGGCTCAGCGAGGGGCGGCGCCCGCCGAGGGACGTGGTGCTGGCCTTCACCGCCGACGAGGAGGCCGGGGGTCACTACGGCGCGCAGTGGCTGGTCGAGCAGCACAAGGACCTGTTCGACGGGTGCTCTGAGGCGATCGGTGAGGTGGGCGGGTTCAGCGTCTCCATCGACGAGGCGCGCAGGCTCTATCTGATCGAGGCGGCCGAGAAGGGCATCGCCTGGATGCGCCTGACCGCCACCGGCCGGGCCGGGCACGGCTCGATGCTCAACGCGGAGAACGCGGTCACCGATCTGGCCGAGGCGGTGGGCCGCATCGGCCGGTACGAGTGGCCGGTACGGATGACACAGACGGTGAGGACGTTCCTGGAGGAGACCTCCAGGGCGCTGGAGCTGGAGCTTGACCTGGACGACGCGGAGAAGACCGTCGCCAAGCTGGGGCCGCTGGCGCGGATGATCGGCGCCACGCTGCGCAACACCGCCAACCCCACGATGCTGGAGGCCGGCTACAAGGCCAATGTGATCCCCCAGGTCGCCACCGCGCATGTGGACGGCCGTTTCCTGCCGGGATATGAGGACGAGTTCTTCCAGACCGTCGACGAGCTGCTCGGCCCCAATGTGACCAGGGAGTTCATCTACCACGACATCGCCATCGAGACCGGTTTCGACGGGCCGTTGGTGCGCGCCATGGCCGACGCCCTCCTCGCCGAGGACCCGGGCGCGCTGGCCGTGCCGTACACGTTGTCGGGGGGGACGGACTTGAAGGCGTTCGGCCGGATGGGAATTCGAGGGTTCGGGTTCGCGCCGCTGAAGCTCCCCGCCGACCTGGACTTTTCCGGGATGTTCCATGGGGTGGACGAGAGGGTGCCGGTGGATTCGTTGCGGTTCGGGGTCCGGGTTCTTGACCGATTCCTGGACGGCTGCTGATCCGTTCCCGGGAAACCCGTTGCGTTGACTCCATGTGGTGCTAACGTGACTCTCCGTTGAAGGGTGGCCCGTGTCCAAGCGGGCCTGTCCAGGAGCTTTGGGAGGCCATGTGGCGCACGTGCCGCACGAGCAGTGGAGGGCGTCCTCGCCCGCTGCTCGACGCGTGCCCGTGGCCTTCTCCGTCGACGACACGATCCCCGACCGGGCCGACCGGATGGCGCGGTTCGCGGCCGGCGCCCGGCGGGGCATCAGGCAAGCCCTCGCCATCGGCGGTCTCCTGGCCGCCGCATGGCTGCTCGCGATCGTCTTCGGCTTTCTCAGTGCCACTCCCGCGGCCGCGGACGCCACCGCGGCGACAGGAGTGGCCCGCTCCCAGGCCTTCGACGCTGTCGCTTCCGGATCGGCTGCAAAGGTCGATGACTTCCCCACGGGTAGCGGCAAACCGTCGGCGACGGACAACGCCGAAGCCATGGCGGGGCGAGGTGTGGACGGGCTCACCAGCCAGTCCAAGCCGGGGGCCCCGGCACCCGCCACCGTCGACCACGGTTCTGGCACCAATGGATTCGTGCCCCAGAGCGGTGGTGGATCCGGCCTCTTCGGCTCGGGTCCGGGGGATGTCGCGTGGTTCGCCTACGACCCGCGACTGGCGACGCAGCGTGTTCCGCTGGCGTTCGTGCTCCCCCCCGTCGTCCGCACAGCGGCGGACGACCCTTCTTTCTCTCCTGACTGACACCGTCTCGTAGACCGGCCTGATCTCCTTTCGAGTGATCCGCCGGTCGCGGAGCCTGTCTCGATCCTCCGTCCCCCGGAGAGTCGCTCCACCGGTGAGCGGTGAGCAGGCCGACGAGTCAGCCGGTTCCCAACTCCTCGTGACGGCCCGCCTGGGCCTCCGCTGTGCGGGCCCTGTCCGGTCCTCGCATGGCACTCGCATGCCCTCACGAGGGCTTCAGGTCCCCCCGAGACTGCTAGGAGCTTCAATCATGCGTACGTGGGTTAGGGGCACCGCCCCTGCGGCACTGCTCGCACTGGGCGTCATGGCCATGGGCGGCGGTACCGCCTTCGCCGACACCGACGGTGACCACTCGATCGCCGGAGGAAACCAGGTCAATCTTCCGATCACCCTGCCGATCGACATCAGTGGAAACGCCGTCGCTGTGGCCGGGCAGTCGGCCGCCTCCTCCGAGGGGGGCGCGTCCGCCGAGAACAGCGGCGGCGGCGCGGGGGGCAACGAGACCTCAGGTCGGGGCAGCGTTCTGGGCGGCAACCAGGTGGTGGCGCCGATCACCGCGCCCGTCAACGCCTGCGGCAACGCGGTGTCGGTGATCGGCCGTTCCGAGGCGGGTTGCCGTGGCGGTGCCTCGGTGCGGAACCAGGGCGGGAACGGCGGCGGTGCCGGTGGCAACCGCACGAACGGTGATCACAGCATCGGCGGCGGCAACCAGGTGGTGGCGCCGATCACCGCGCCGATCAACGCCTGCGGCAACTCCTTCGCGATCTTCGGTGGGGCGACCGCCGGTTGCCGGGGTGGTGCCTCGGTGAGCGGTCAGGGCGGTGGCGGCGGCGGTGCGGGCGGCAACCGCACCTCCGGTCGGGGCAGCGTCCTGGGTGGTAACCAGGTGGTGGCGCCGATCACCGCGCCGATCAACATCTGCGGCAACTCGGTCGCCGTCGTCGGCGAGGCGTTCTCCGGCTGCGAGGGCGGTGCCGAGGTCGGCGGCGGCAGGCCCGGCGGGCCGGGGCAGCCCGGTGGTCCTGGGCACCCTGGTGGTCCTGGTCACCCCGGCAGGCCGGGGCACCCCGGTGGTCCTGGTCACCCCGGTGGGCCCGGGCACCCTGGTGGGCCGGGACGGCCGGGCGGCTCGGGGGAGCACGGTGGCCCTGGCAAGCCCGACTGGCCGGGTAAGCCGGGCTACGGCGGTCACGGCGGTCACGGCGGCTGGGAGCGGGGCCCGCGTCCGGGCGGTCCCGGCTCGGGGTACGGCCGGCCGGGAAACGACACCGATGGGCGCTTCGGAGCCGGCAGCGGTAACCAGGTGGTCGCGCCGATCACCGCGCCCGCCAACGTCTGTGGCAGCGCCGTCGGCAACGGCCAGGCGGGCTGCCCGGGCGGTTCGTCCGCGGGGACGGGCCAAGGCGGCGGCGGTGCGGGCGGCAACCGTACCTCCGGTCGGGGCAGCGTCCTGAGTGGTAACCAGGTGGTGGCGCCGATCACCGCGCCGATCAACGTCTGCGGCAACGCGGTCGCCGTCCTGGGTGGGGCCTTCGCCGGCTGCCAGGGCGGTGCGTCCGTCGGGACCGGTGGTCCCGGTGGCGGCGGTGCCGGTGGCAACCGCACGAACGGTGATCACAGCATCGGCGGCGGCAACCAGGTGGTGGCGCCGATCACCGCGCCGATCAACGTCTGCGGCAACGCGGTGGGCGTGCTCGGCCGGGCCGCGGCCGGATGCAGGGGCGGCACCTCGGTCTCCGGTGGTGCGGGTGCGGGGGCCGGTGGCAACCGTACCTCCGGTCGGGGCAGCGTCCTGGGTGGTAACCAGGTGGTGGCGCCGATCACCGCGCCGATCAACATCTGTGGCAACGCGGTCGCCGTCCTGGGCGACGCCGCCGCGGGCTGCCTCGGCGGCTCCCGCGCCGGAGGGCCGGGCGGCGGCCAGTGGGGCGGCCACAACGGTGGCCAGTGGGGCGGCCACAAGGGCGATCACAACGGCGGCCGCGACGGCTGGGATGGCAAGCCTGGCAGGAACAAGACCAGTAGCCTGCTGTCCGTCCTCCCCGCCGTTCCGGGGGTCGACGGCGAGACCGGTCAGGCGTCGCCGTCCGACGCCCGCGGTGCCCGGAAGGCGAGCCGGTCCCAGCTTCCGGCCGCCGGTCTGCCCGAGCTCCCCGTCATGCCCGCCACACCGGTGAGCAAGCGGGCCGCGGCGGCCGACAGCAGCTCGCCGCTGGCTCCCGTCACGGGCCTGACGTCCTCCACCCCGGCCGGTAACCTGCCGATCCGTGATCTGGGCCTGATGAGTGCCGCTCAGCCCGTCGGCGTGACCGGGATGAACGTCGGTTCCCTGGTCACCCTGCTGATCGGCGCGTTGGCCGCGGCCTCCGCGACCGTCTTC
The DNA here is from genome assembly GCF_040678965.1 of Streptosporangium sp. NPDC049248. NCBI lineage: Bacteria > Bacillati > Actinomycetota > Actinomycetes > Streptosporangiales > Streptosporangiaceae > Streptosporangium > Streptosporangium sp. NPDC049248. The sequence goes on along the minus strand of NZ_JBFAQY010000026.1, from coordinate 17,188 downwards.
GGCACCACCCGTCGCATCCGTTTCGGTAAAAAGTAAGGCATTAGTCACCTATTAGGCATGCCTTCCTCAGAGCCACTGAGGAAGGCGCGCAGACGCCTCGACGGCGGCGAGACAGGATGACCGTGCCCGTGTGGTGCGGTGCTCGCTCGCCTGGCGAGGCACGGAAGCTTTGCCCGTCCCGGGGGCGCGGCCCGGGGCGGGCAAAGCCATGTCTGGAATCACATCGTCCTGGTCACACGTATGATCTTCCGGCGCAGCCGGACGTCTCGGCGGCCATCGGGATACAGTCGCAGACGGTCGAGCTCCCAGTCACCGTATTCTGCGTGTTCGGTCAGTATCTGGCGGGCTGCGTCCCGTGAGGTGCCACGCGGGAGATGGAGAACCAAGTAGGAGTAGTCCAGCACAGCGATTAGTCTCCGAGGGTGAGCTGAGGGACGTCGACACTCATAGGGCTTTATTCTGCGTCCTTGCGGCTTTCCTTGGGAGTGTTCCCGACTCAGATCGGGTAACCCGAGGGGAAGTAAACGGGGAACGAATGCGAACAGCGAGGTAGGAAGCAGCGTGCCAGCCAAGAACGGCAACGCCGGCGGAAACCGCCTGGTGATCGTCGAGTCGCCTTCCAAGGCGAAGACCATCGCCGGGTACCTCGGCCGCGGCTACGTCGTGGAGTCCAGCATCGGGCATATTCGTGATCTCCCTGAGAAGGCCGACGACATCCCCGAGAAGTACAAGGGGGAGTCCTGGGCACGCCTCGGCGTCAATGTGGATCACGAGTTTGAGCCGCTCTACGTCGTCAACCACGACAAGAAGGCACAGGTGAGCAAGCTCAAGCAGCTGCTCAAGGATGCCGACGAGCTCTATCTCGCCACTGACGAGGACCGCGAGGGCGAGGCGATCGCCTGGCATCTCCGCGAGGTGCTCAATCCCAAGGTCCCGGTGCACCGCATGGTGTTCCACGAGATCACCCCGCGGGCGATCCAGGAGGCGGTGGCCAATCCCCGCGCCCTGAACCTGCGGCTGGTCGACGCCCAGGAGACCCGGCGCATCCTCGACCGTCTCTACGGCTACGAGGTCAGCCCGGTCCTGTGGAAGAAGGTCAAGCCCCGGCTTTCGGCAGGGCGCGTGCAGTCCGTGGCGACCCGGCTGGTCGTGGAGCGCGAGCGCGAGCGCCTGGCGTTCACCAGCGCGAGTTACTGGGACCTGCAGGCGCTGCTCGACACCGGCGGCGACGAGGTTCCGCACGAGTTCACCGCCATGCTGACCGGTGTGGACGGAAAGCGCGTCGCCCAGGGCCGGGACTTCGCGAGTAACGGCACCCTCAAGAGCGCCGATGTGCTGCACCTGGACGAGCAGGCCGCCCAGGCCCTGGCCGGGCGGCTGGCCGGTGTGCCGTACAAGGTCAGGTCGGTCGAGCGCAAGCCGTACACCCGCAAGCCGTACGCGCCGTTCAGGACGACCACGTTGCAGCAGGAGGCCAGCCGCAAGCTGGGCTTCTCCGCGAAGTCGACGATGCAGGTCGCCCAGCGCCTCTACGAGAACGGCTTCATCACCTACATGCGGACCGACAGCATCACGCTGTCGGAGACCGCCGTCGCCGCCGCCCGCAGCCAGGCCATCAAGCTCTACGGCTCGGCCTATGTGCCCGACAAGCCGCGCGTCTACGCCAGCAAGGTGAAGAACGCGCAGGAGGCGCACGAGGCGATCCGCCCCTCGGGTGAGGAGTTCCGCACGCCGGGCGAGACCGGGCTGACCGGTGACATGTTCCGCCTGTACGAGCTGATCTGGCAGCGGACCGTGGCCTCCCAGATGAAGGACGCGGTCGGTGAGTCGGTCACCGTCAAGGTGGACGGCACGTCCAGTTCGGGGGAGCGGGTCGAGTTCAGTGCCTCCGGGCGGACCATCACCTTCCACGGCTTCCTGAAGGCCTATGTCGAGGGCGCGGACGACCCGTCCACCGACCGCGACGACTCCGAGAAGCGCCTGCCGAACCTGAGCGAGAACGACCCGCTCACCGCGTCCGCGCTGAACGTGCTGTCGCACGCCACCAAGCCGCCGGCCCGGTACACGGAGGCGTCGCTGATCAAGGAGCTGGAAGACCGGGAGATCGGCCGCCCCTCGACGTACGCGTCGATCATCGGAACGATTCTGGACCGCGGCTACGTCTTCAAGAAGGGCACCGCCCTGGTGCCGTCCTTCCTGGCGTTCGCGGTGGTCAACCTGCTGGAGCGGCACTTCGGCCACCTCGTCGACTACGACTTCACCGCCGACATGGAGAAGGTCCTCGACGACATCGCCAACGACCGGGCGGAGCGGGTGCCCGAGCTGCGCCGGTTCTACTTCGGCGTGGACGGCGGCGAGGGGCTGAAGGAACTGGTCACCGATCTCGGCGAGATCGACGCCAAGGAGATCAGCTCGTTCTCGATCAGGGGCACCGACATCATGATCCGGGTGGGCCGCTACGGCCCGTACCTGGACCGCGAAGGTGTCCGGGTGAACGTGCCGGAGGACCTGGCCCCCGACGAGCTCACCGCGTCGATGGCCGAGGAGCTGTTCTCCCGCCCGACGGGTGACCGGGAGCTGGGCAAGGACCCGGTGACCGGGCACGTGATCGTGGCCAAGGACGGTCGCTTCGGCCCGTACGTCACCGAGATCCTGCCGGTGGAGGCGCCTCCGGCCGAGGGCAAGAAGAAGACCAAGAAGGCCGACGCCCCCAAGCCGCGCACCGGGTCGCTGCTCAAGTCGATGTCCCTGGACACCGTCACCCTTGAGGACGCCCTGCTTCTGCTCTCGCTGCCGAGGGTGCTCGGGGTGATCGACGACCAGGAGGTCACGGCGCAGAACGGCAAGTTCGGGCCGTACATCAAGAAGGGCACCGACTCTCGTTCCCTGAAGTCGGAGGAGGAGCTGTTCACGGTCACCCTCGACCAGGCCAAGGAGCTGTTCGCCCAGCCCAAGACCAGGGGCAGGCGGGCCGCGGCCGCGCCGCCGCTGCGCGAGCTGGGCGAGGACTCGGTCTCCAAGAAGCCGATCGTGGTGAAGGAGGGGCGGTTCGGGCCCTACGTCACCGACGGGGAGACCAACGCCTCGCTGCGCAAGGGGGACGAGGTCGAGCAGATCACCACCGAACGCGCCGCCGAGCTTCTCGCTGACCGCCGCGCCCGTGGCCCGGCGCCCAAGCGCCCCCGCACCACCCGGGCCAAGGCCAAGGCCTGACGCCGCCGAGCCAGGGCACCTCGTACGGGGCCCTGGCCCATGGGGTCACCGCGCCCGCGGGGAACGCATTCGCCGTTTCGGGCGTTCTTCGGAACGCGCCGGGATGGCCGGTGGGCGCGAGAGGGAAGGCAAGTGACGATCGTGGGCTTCGTATCGCTGGTCATCTGTGCGATCACGGTGGTCCACTACTACCTGTGGCGTCGTCTGGTCCGCTCGACCACTCGGCCGGGGCGGACCCGCCGGGTGCTGACCTGGGTCATCGTCGGCCTGGCGGTGCTCGCCCCCGTGACGCTGGTCGCCTCCCGCAGTGAGTGGGGGCACTTCCTGGCGTGGCCGGGATTCTTCTGGATCGCGACGATGTTCTACCTCCTCGTGTTCCTGGTGGTCCTGGAGATCCCCAGGGCCGTGGCCCTGCTGGTGGTGCGCGGGGTGGAGCACCGGGCCGAGCGGCGCGGGGTGCCGCCGGGGGTGGCCGCCCGCCGTGCGAAACGAGACGCGCAGCCGGAGCTCGCCGTTCGATCCGAAACCGCCGTCACACCGGCGTCCGTGGCCGCCGTTCGTCCCGAGCACTCCCTCCGGTCCGTCTCGGTGGCCCGGACCGACCGTGGGGAGTCCGCGATCGGTGGGGTGGTGGTCGTACCGGGCCCCGGAGGCACGCCGCGCGACGGAGGGGCGAAGGACACGGCGGGCGGGCTGAGCAGGAGGCTGTTCATCGCCCGTACGGCGGCGGTCGCCGCCGGGGCGGGAGCGCTCGGCACGATCGGGTTCGGGATCAGGACCGCTCTCGGCGACCCGGTGATCGAGTCGGTCGGGGTGGTGCTGCCCAGGCTGGATCCGCGCCTGAACGGCCTGCGGTTCGCGGTTGTCAGCGACATCCACCTGGGCCCGCTCACCGGTACGGAGCACACCCGGCGCATCGTCCGCATGATCAACTCACTGGAGGCCGACGTGGTCGCCGTGGTCGGCGACCTGGTCGACGGTACGGTGGCCGAGCTCGGCCCGCTGGCCAGGCCGTTGAAGGATCTCGAATCCCGCTACGGCGCCTACTTCGTCACCGGCAACCACGAGTACTACACCGCAAACGGCCCGCAGGAGTGGATCGAGGAACTCCGCGAACTCGGCGTCCGCCCGCTGGGCAACGAGCGTGTGGAGATCGCCCACGGGGGAGCCGTGCTCGATCTCGCCGGGGTCAACGACGTCGGCGGTGTCGCGTCGGGTGACGGTCCGGACTTCGAGCGGGCGCTGGGGGGCCGTGACCGCTCCCGGTCCACGGTCCTGCTCGCCCACCAGCCGGTCCAGGCGGTCCAGGCGGCCACCTACGGGGTGGACCTCCAGCTGTCCGGCCACACGCACGGAGGGCAGATGGTCCCCTTCAACCTGATCATTCCGATGCAGCAGCCGGTCGTCTCCGGTCTCGGCGAGGTGGACGGCACCCAGGTCTACGTGACGCGGGGCGCGGGTTTCTGGGGGCCGCCGGTCCGGGTGGGCGCCCCACCCGAGATAACCCTGCTGGAAGTCCGGAACGAGAAGCCTCGGTAGTCCGGCACCGATCGGGAAGGGGACGCATCACTGGGAACACGAGCATCTGACGCTTCTTTTCGGGTGTGACACCTGCGGGGCACAGGGCGGAGGCATTACCCTCGTGCGACGGGCAGCCGGGCGTTCTCGCCTGGCTCATGTTCTCCCCAGCCCAGCGAGCACCTGGATACGCTGACACTATGACCACCCTTGGCCGGAGCACCACGCGACGCAAGCCCCCCCACGTGCTGGCCAACACCCCGTTCCGCAAACTGTGGACGGCGATGTCGGTGTGCAGCCTCGGAGACTGGCTCAACCTGCTGGCACTGACCGCCCTGGCGGGCAACCTCACGGTGGGGTCCGGCTACAAGGTCCAGAGCCTGGCCATCGGAGGCGTCTTCGTGGCGAAGATGCTCCCCGCCATCCTGCTGGGTCCGCTCGCCGGCGCGTTCGCCGACCGGTTCGACCGGCGGATGACGATGTTCTTCTGCGACTTCCTGCGCTTCGCGCTGGTGCTGTCGATCCCGCTGATCGGCAACTACCAATGGGTGATCATCGCCACCTTCCTGGTCGAGTGCGTCAACCTCTTCTGGGTTCCGGCCAAGGACGCCACGGTGCCCAACCTGGTGCCCAAGGAGCGGCTGGAGGAGGCCAACCAGCTCAACCTCCTGGTCACCTACGGGACCGCGCCGGTCGCCGCGCTGCTGTTCGCGGTGCTGTCGGTCGCCGACGACGCCCTGGGCAACCTGGTGCCGTTCTTCGCCCAGCGAGAGACCTACCTGGCGCTGTTCATCAACGCGCTCGCCTACCTGGTCTCGGCCTTCATCATCCTTTCGCTCAAGGACATCCCGAAGGCCGGCGCGCGGGCCGCGACCTCCACGCCGTCGGTGCTGCGGCAGATCTTCGAGGGCTGGCGGTTCGTCGGCGGTAACCGGCTGATCCGCGGCCTGATCATCGGCATGCTGGGTGCGTTCGCCGCCGGCGGTGCGGTGGTCGGGGTGGCCAAGATCTACGTGGGCGCGCTGGGCGGCGGCGACGCGGCGTACGGCGTGGTCTTCGGGGCGGTCTTCGTCGGCATGGCGTCCGGCATGTTCTTCGGGCCGAGGCTGCTGAGGGAGCTGTCGCGGCGACGGTTGTTCGGCCTGTCGATCGTGGTGGCCGGGGTGGTCCTCGTCGCGATCGCGCTCGTCCACAACCTGGTGATCGTCGTCCTGCTGACCGTGTTGCTCGGCGCGTGCGCGGGAATCGCCTGGATCATCGGTTACACGATGATCGGGCTGGAGGTGGACGACAACCTGCGGGGCCGCACGTTCTCCTTCCTGCAGTCGCTCGCCCGGGTGACCCTGCTGCTGGTGGTCGCGGTCGCGCCGACCCTGGCGGGCCTGTTCGGTGAGCGGGAGATCAGGGTCGGGCAGGAGCCGGTCTACCAGTTCGACGGCTCCAACCTGGTGCTGCTGGTCGGCGGGTTGCTCGCGGTGGCCGTCGGGACCGTCGCGCTACGGCAGATGGACGACCGCAGGGGCGTCTCGATCGTCGCCGACCTGATCGCCGCGGCACGTGGGGAGCGGTTCGCACCCGAGAGCGCCGAGCAGGCACGCGGGATGTTCATCGCCTTCGAGGGTGGTGAGGGGTCGGGCAAGACCACCCAGTCCAGGCTGCTCGCGATCTGGCTGCGCGACCAGGGCTTCGACGTCGTACAGACCCGCGAGCCGGGCTCGACCAAGGTGGGCATGCGGCTGCGCGCGATCCTGCTCGACGCGGTGCACCAGGGGCTGTCCGCGAGGTCGGAGGCCCTGCTGTACGCGGCCGACCGGGCCGAGCATGTGGAGAAGGTCATCCGCCCGGCCCTCCAGCGGGGCTCCATGGTGATCTCCGACCGGTACGTCGACTCGTCGCTGGCCTACCAGGGCGCGGGCCGGGCGCTGGACATCGAGGACGTCAAGAGGATCAACGGCTGGGCCACCGGCGGGCTCGTTCCCGATCTCACCGTGCTCATCGACACCCCGCCGTCGGTGGGGCTGGCCCGGCTGGGCGGGGCCGCCGACCGCATCGAGTCGGAGCCGCTGGAGTTCCATGAGCGCGTCCGCCGCGAGTTCCGGGCGCTGGCCGCCGCGGAGCCGGATCGCTACCTGGTCGTCGACGGGACCCTGACCCAGGAACGGATCTCCTCGCTCATCTACGACCGGGTCCGCGAGATCATGCCCGACCCGGTGCCACAGGAGTCGGAGGACGTCACCGGGACCATCCCGGCGATTCGCGACTGACCCGGTGCCTCCGTGAGCCGTGAGCGGATCTGTGAGGCTCTGCCCCGGCGACGCGACCGGCACCGGCGGTAGGTTGGGTCCGTGGGAGTCTTTGATGATCTTGTGGGGCAGGAGCGGGCCGCCGTAACGCTCCGCCGGGCCGCGGCGGCCGGTGCCGACCTGCTGGCCGGGGGGCGCGGTGCCGGGATGACTCACGCGTGGCTGTTCACCGGGCCGCCCGGGTCCGGGCGTGAGGAGGCCGCGCGGGCGTTCGCCGCCGCGCTGTTCTGCCCCGAGCAGGGGTGCGGCCACTGCGACATGTGCCACCAGGTGTCGGTCGGCTCCCACCCGGACCTGGAGATCGTCCGCCCGCAGGGACTCTCGTACGGCATCAAGGACACCCGCAGGCTCATCCTGCGCGCGGCCGGGGCGCCGACGCTGGGCCGCTGGCGGGTCGTGCTGTTCGAGGACGCCGACCGGGCGACCGAGGGGGCGTCCAACGCGCTGCTCAAGGCCATCGAGGAGCCGCCGCCGAAGACCGTCTGGCTGCTCTGCGCGCCTGCTCCGGACGACATGATGATCACCATCAGGTCCCGTTGCCGGATCGTCACGCTCGTCACCCCGCCCACCTCGGCGGTCGCCCACGTGCTGGCCACGCGCGAGAACGTGCCGCCGACGATGGCGGAGTTCGCGGCCAGGGCCGCCCAGGGGCACATCGACCGCGCCCGCAGGCTGGCCCTGGACGAGGAGGCGCGCTCGCGTCGCGAGGCGGTGCTGTCCATCCCCCGGTCGCTCACCGGCGTCGGGGAGTGCGTGATGGCCGCCGAGCGCCTGGTGAAGACCGCCGAGGACGAGGCCGCCGCGGTCACGGCGGTGCTGAACGAGGCGGAGATCACCGAGTTGCGTCAGGTCTACGGCGAGGGCTCCACCGGAAAGGGGCTCAACAGGGGGCTGATCCGCGGCGGTGCCGGAGCGCTCAAGGATCTTGAGGACCGGCAGAAGTCCCGGGCGACCCGCACCAAGCGCGATGTCATCGACGCGGCACTGCTCGACCTGGTGGCGTTCTACCGCGACGTGCTGGCCGTGCAGTTCGGCGCACACGTGGAACTGGCCAGCGAGGACCGCCGCGCCGATCTGGAAGACCTGGCCGGGGCCTCCACCCCGGAGGACACCCTGCGCAGGATCGACGCCGTCATGCGCTGCCGGAGGCGGCTGGCGGCCAATGTCAGCCCGCAGATGGCCGTGGAGTCGATGACTCTCTCGTTGCGTCAGCCCCGGCTCTGATCCGCCTTGACGGGAGGCGACCCGGAGGCGGTTTTTACGTTATAGGCTGAAATATAGGAATTGGGCAGACCGGAACCTGTGAGGCGATCGGCGGGCCCTATGCCGGGGGCGGCAGGCAGGCGGACGTGTGCCACCGCGATGGCCGGGAGGTTTCCGGCCGGCGGGCATGGATGGTTCGGAGGCGCACATCGTGGTCCGCTGGGGACCGGAGTTCGGGCTGATCAACTTTGGCCGATATCGGACACTTTGGAGTTTCCGGTAACCCGGCGTGACGGATATCGGCTGGTGAAGGACCGCGATCGTCGCGACTGTGCATCTCCTGCCCACCTTTTTCCGATTAGATGGAACCATTGCTCGCTAAATCACCTCAAAGCATGAGTGTGGGTCGTTAGGATTCACGGGCAAAAATCAATGCTTTTGTTATAAAACAACAGGAAGTGTCCTGCTCTACGGGGATGAGCAGCGAAGGCCGGGGGAATTTCAGTGAGCACCGAGGCACGCCACCGGGTGGTCCCGTCCGTGGGCGGGCGGGCCGTCACGAGCCGGGTAGGCGATGACGACACGCTGAGGATCGAATGGTCGGCGCCGACGGACGTGGAGATCGTCCTGCGGCATATGGAGACCGGTGAGGAGTGCGGGGCGGCGGACCTGACGGTGCTGGCCCCGGGACTCTGGATGGCCTCGTGCCGGGGCGAGCCCGTCGCCACCGACGACCCGGGGTTCTCACTCGACGGGCTCTGGTCCTACGCCGAGACCCGCCGCAACCGGGAGATCAGGGCGTTCCGCACCTCCCTCGGCACGCTGGGCCTGCGGGTCCGCGAGGTCGAACCGTACATCGAGGTGATCCGGGTGACCGCCGACGAGGGAGTGATCGCCGTCGAGGGCTCCGTCGCGTACGGTGACCCGATCCGGGGGGAGGCCCGGCTTGTGGCGGTGGCCCGCCGGGGGCCGGAGCCGGTGAGCGGGCCGGCGACGTTCCAGGGACGGTGGTTCGAGGGAGCGATCGAGATCGCGCCGATGGCCGAGGCGCAGGTGCGGCGCCGGGTCTTCTGGGACCTGTACGCGGAGATCTCCGGGATCCGACTGCCGCTGGCGACCCGTCTTGATGACATAACGGACAAGAAGGTCAAAGTTCGTTTTCCTGCCCAGCGTGTCGGGCAGGTGAGGGTCCGCCCGTACTACACCGAGACCGACAGTCTCGCCGTCGCGCTCAGCATCGAAGGGGAGAAACCATGAAGATCTCCTTTCTCATTCTCAACGCCTACGGCATGGGCGGCACCATCCGCGCCACCTTCGACCTCGCCACCGCCATGTCCGAGCGGCACGAGGTCGAGGTCGTCAGTGTCTTCCAGCACACCGACACCCCCTTCCTACCGCTGAGCTCCCGGGTCAGGCTCCGTTCGCTGGTGGACCTGCGGGAGGGGGCCAGGGTCCGCTGGCCGTACACGAAGAGGGCCGAGCGGCTGGGAGCGCGGGAGAGCGCGCTGATCCACCCCGAGGAGCGCGCCTACGCGTCCTTCAGCGCCTGGAGCGACGAGGTCCTCGTCCGCGAGCTGCGCAGGCTCCGCAGCGATGTCCTGATCACCACCCGCGCGGGTCTCAACATCATGGCCGCGAGGTACGCCCGCAGGAAGGTCGTCACGATCGCCCAGGAGCACCTGCACTTCGAGGCGCATCAGCCTGGGATCTTCGAGGAGATCCGGACCTGGTACCCGAAGCTGGACGCGGTCGTCACCCTCACCGAGGCCGACGAGCACGACTATCGGAACATGCTCAACGGGTCGCCCACCCGGGTGTTCACCATCGGCAACGGGCTGCCCGGAGGACCGCGTCCACGCTCCAGGCAGGAGAACCGGATCGTGCTGGCCGCGGGCAGGCTGGTGCCGGTCAAGGGGTACGACCGGCTGCTGAAGGCGTTCGTCCGGGTGGCCAGGGAACGTCCCGACTGGAAGCTGCGGATCTACGGCGAGGGCCGGGTCGGCGACAAGCTCATCAAGCAGGCGGTCAAGCTGCGGCTGCACAACAACGTCACGTTCATGGGTCCCACCGGTGACATCGAGGGCGAGCTCGCCAAGGCGTCGATCCACGCGGTCAGTTCCCGCTTCGAGGGCTTCGGCATGACCATCATCGAGGCGTTCGCCTCCGGGGTGCCGGTGGTCAGCTTCGACTGCCCCCGTGGACCTCGCGAGATCATCACACCCGGGATCGACGGACTGCTGGTCCCCGCCGACGACGTGGACGCCTTGGCCGACGGGTTGATCCAGATGATCGACGACGAGGAGGGCCGCCACAGGATGGCCAAGAACGCCCTCCAGACGGCCCGGAGCTACGACATCTCGACGATCGCCGAACGCTGGGAGAAGTCCTTCGCCCAACTCGGCCGCTGAGCGGCTGCCCGGGGCCCCGGCCGTTGACGGGCCCCGCGCCGACAGACGACTCTCTCCCCGTGGGCTGTTCGAAAGGGAGCAGTGCTCGTCCCCGGAGCTCCAGCCACCGGGTTCTCGATGGGGCGGCCCGTGTTCACCTCTTGGCGGCCCCGCGCTCTGCAGGGTGCGGAGCGTAGGGTGAGCACGAGCCGTACCCCCAGGTTTGGAGCCATATGGGCATGATCATGGCGGTGAGTTTCACCCGCTACGGCAGGCTGTACTACCTCGACCCCGGCGAGCACAGCCCCAAGGTCGGCGACAAGGTGCTGGTGCCCACCGAGGCCGGACCCGAGGTGGCCGAGTGTGTCTGGGCGCCGCAGTGGACGAGCGAGGAGATCGGCGGGCTGCCGCTGTGCGCGGGCATCGCGACCGAGGAACACCTGACCCGCGACGAGGGCAACAAACGGCGCCGCGCGGAGGCCCGGAGCGTATCCAAGCGCCTGATCAAGCGGCACACGCTGCCGATGAAGGTCGTCGGCGTCGACTACCTGGACGCGGAGAACGTCTACACGGTCTACTTCTCCGCCCCGCAACGGGTCGACTTCCGCGCCCTCGTCCGCGACCTGGCCCGCAACCTGCGCGCCAGGGTGGAACTGCGCCAGATAGGCCCGCGCGACGAGGCCCGCCTCCAGGGCGGCATCGGACCCTGCGGCCGCGACCTGTGCTGCGCCACCTTCCTCAAGGACTTCGAGCCGGTCTCCGTCCGGATGGCCAAGGACCAGGACCTGCCGGTCAACCCGCTGCGCATCGCGGGGGCATGTGGGCGGCTGATGTGCTGCCTGAAGTACGAGCACCCCCTCTACCTCGACGCCCAGAGCAGGATGCCCCGGATCGGGCTGAAGGTCGACACCCCCGAGGGCGCCGGGACCGTCGTGGGCCGCAACGTGCCCTCGGACTCCGTCGTGGTCCGCCTGGAGGACGGCGGCCGCCGCTGCGCCTGCCCGTCGGCCTCGGTCTGCTCCCCGCGCAAGCAGCACGACGAGGCGTACGGCGGCGCGGTGCGGGTCGCCGAGAGCGGGCCGGAAGGGTGACCGACCGGCTTCCCGTCACGGGGTTTCGGCGCGGGCGTAGGATTCGACCGTTCAGCCTCTCCGCGTGTCGGCCCCCTTGCCGGATCCGCGTGTGACCCGACCTACGGACTACGGAACGGACAAGGCGTGAGATCCCGTGTGACCGCCGTACTGGCGGCGGTGGCCCTGCTCGCGAGCGCGTGCACCGGCACCGACGTCCCCGCCGACGCCAGTGGCGGCACCGGAGCCGGCCGCGGTGTGGCGGGAGCGGCTCTCGGCTGGAACGAGTGCGAGGACGGTTTCGAGTGCGCCAAGCTCGCCGTACCGCTCGATCACAGCAAGCCGGACGGTGAGAAGATCGAGCTCAGTGTGATCCGGCTCCCGGCCTCGGGGAAGCGGATCGGCTCGATCCTCCTCAATCCCGGCGGGCCGGGTGCCTCCGGAGTGCAGTACGCGCGAAGTGCCCGCACCGCGGTGAGCGAGGCGGTTCGCGAGCGCTTCGACGTCGTGGGCTTCGACCCGCGCGGGGTCGGCGAGTCCGCGCCCGTCCGGTGTCTGTCGCCGAGCGAGCTGGACGTCTTCGTCGGCCTCGACAACTCGCCCGACTCACCGGGAGAGGTCACCGTGCTCAAGGAGGGGGCGCAACGGTTCGCCGCCGGATGCGAGACCCGATCGGGCAGGCTCCTGCCGTACGTCGGCACCGCCGACGCCGCCAGGGACATGGACCTGCTGCGTGCCGCCGTCGGTGACTCCCACCTCACCTACCTCGGCAAGTCGTACGGCACACAGCTGGGTGCCGTCTACGCCGATCTCTTTCCCGACCGGGTCCGCGCCCTCGTCCTGGACGGCGCCGTGGACCCCTCGCTCGGCCCGCTGGAGCTGAACACCGCGCAGGCACGCGGTTTCGAGGTCGCCCTCGACGCGTTCCTGGAAAACTGCCTCGCGGCCACCGACTGCCCCTTCCAGGGCTCCGTCGCCTCCGCCCGTGCGGAGATCACCGAGCTGCTCCGCAGGGCGGACACCGCCTCCCTGACCAACAGGACCGGCGACGACCGTACGGTGACCGAGGCCTGGGCCATGCTCGGTGTGATCACCCCGCTCTACGACCGGCAGGCATGGCCGGTCCTCCGCCAGGCGCTGGCCCAGGCGCTGAAGGGTGACGGCACCGTCCTGCTCCGCATGGCCGACCTGCTGGTCGACCGTGGGGAGGACGGCGAGTACACCAACCAGACCGAGTCCAACCTGGCGGTCAACTGCGTCGACAGCGTCTACCCCCAAGACCCCGCCGCCTACGCCGAGGCGGCCGAACAGGCGGCCAGGGTCGCCCCCCTGTTCGGCGCGTACGTCATGTGGAGCTCACTGCCCTGCGCGTACTGGCCGGTCAAGGCAGGTGCCCGGGAGAAGATCGACGCCCCCGGAGCTCCGCCCATCATGGTCGTCGGTACCAGACGCGACCCCGCCACGCCCTACCAGTGGTCAGAGGCCCTCGCCTCCCAGCTCTCCTCCGGTGTCCTCGTCGGTTTCGACGGAGACGGCCACACCGCCTATCTGACCGGCTCGGCGTGTGTGGATCGCCTGGTGGACGACTACCTGATCGATCTGACCGTCCCCGCCGACGGAACCCAGTGTCCGAAGATCGGCTGATTCCGGTGCGCGGGAAGGCCCTGGGAGCCTGTAGACTGCCGTAAGTCGTGGTGAAACACGGCACGCCGCCTTAGCTCAGTCGGCCAGAGCACTTCACTCGTAATGAAGGGGTCTGGGGTTCGATTCCCCAAGGCGGCTCCAGCTCAGAGGCCCCCACCGGGTTCCGGTGGGGGCCTTTTGCTAACACCCTTGCTAACAGCACTGTGGACCCGGCGTTTCTCCCGTGACGGAGCTAGTGTCGGAAAACGGCTGCTTAACAAGCACCCCTAAGTCGGCATATCAGACGCCGCTACCATGATCATTTCGAGCGCCTAGCTTACCGAGTGCCGCCAAGATTTTTTCGCATCATTCGTGTGAGCGGGTGATCTGCCCCAAGCGCCCGCTCGCTGTCGGCCAGTACCTGCTTATACAGGGCGAGCCCTTCTGTTACCCGCCCTGCCAGCCCATAGGCTCCGGCGAGGTTGTGCCGGTTGGTCAGGGTATTGGGGTGGTCGGCGCCCAGTACTCGCTCGCTGTCGGCCAGTACCTGCTCATACAGGGTGATCGCTTCTGCAATCCGCCCTGCTGACCGGTATGTGTAAGCCAGGTTGTGGCGGCTGCTCAAAGTGCCAGGGTGGTTAGCGCCCAACACCCGCTCACGATCAGTCACCACTTGCTGATACAAGGTGATCGCTTCTCTTATCTGCTTCGCCGATTGGTAAGCGCTGGCGAGGCTGTGCCGGTTGGCCAGGGTGTTGGGGTGGTCGGTGCCTAGTACTCGCTCGTTGTCGGCCAGTACCTGCTCATACAGGGTGATCGCTTCTGCAATCCGTCCTGCCGATTGGTAAGCGCTGGCGAGGCTGTGCCGGTTGGCCAGGGTGTTGGGATGGTCGGTGCCTAGTACTCGCTCGTTGTCGGCCAGTACCTGCTCAAGCAAGATGACCGCTTTTTCTACCTGCTCTGCTGATAGGTAAGCGTTGGCGAGGTTGTGCCGGTTGGCCAGGGTGTTGGGGTGGTCGGTGCCTAGTACTCGCTCGTTGTCGGCCAGTACCTGCTCAAGCAAGATGATCGCTTTTGTCGTCCGCCCTGCCGACCCATGGGTATAAGCAAGATTATTGCGGCTGGTCAGGGTGCGGGGGTGGTCGGTGCCTAGTACTCGCTCGCTGTCAGCCAGCATCTGCTCAAACAGGGTGATCGCCTCTGCAATCCGCCCTGCCGATTGGTAAGCGCTGGCGAGGTTGTTGCGGCTGGTCAGGGTGTCGGGGTGGTCGGTGCCTAGTACTCGCTCGCTGTCAGCCAGCATCTGCTCAAACAGGGTGATCGCCTCTGCAATCCGCCCTGCCGATTGGTAAGCGC
>NZ_JBFAQY010000026.1:0-2416 GCF_040678965.1 Streptosporangium sp. NPDC049248 | reverse complement strand
CTGGCGAGGTTGTTGCGGCTGGTCAGGGTGTCGGGGTGGTCGGTGCCTAGTACTCGCTCCCTGAGGCTCAGCACCTGCTCCAACAGGGTGATCGCCTCTGTCGCTCGTGTTGCCGTGCCATAGGCGTAGGCGAGATCATGGCGGCTGGTGAGGGTAGCAGGGTGGTCGACACCCAACAGCCGTTCACTATCGACCAGTGTCTGCTGCAGCAAGGCAATGCCGCGGGGCAGGTCAGCCAGATCTGTCAGGCGTCGACCGCACCAGCCACGCAGATCCAGCAGCTCGGGTGTCAAGAGGTCGGCCAGGTGAGCGATGGCGTAAAGGGTGCCGGTGTGCTCAAGTAGGGCTTCCACCGAGGGGCGGGCGCCCCAGGTCGCGGCTCCAGTGGGGATCGGGGCGTTGAACGTAGCCAGCAGACCGGTTGCCGTGTCCACGGCCTGCTGCAAGCGGGCCTCGTGGTAGGCGCGTTCGCGCAGTACCCGTTGGATGAGACGGTGCATCAGCACCGCCTGACCGTCGTCAGTGAAGGTGATCAATGAGGTGTCAGCCAACCGGGCCAATAGCTCATCGATTTCCGACTGATCTCCAGGTTCCAGGATGGGAGCGCTGTGCAGCAGCAACCGTGCGACGCCAGCTGGAGACAGCACCGCCAGCACCTCCAGCAACCGGCGGGCGCCGAGAGTAGCCTGCTCGGCCAGGGCGAGCGATAGTAGGATTGCCTGCGCCGCCCCAGCAGGATAGGCATCGCCTTCTAATGCGGTTAGATGCCGCTCCAGCGGCAGGTCGCGCAACGATCGTAAGTAGGCGCGGTAGCTGATCTTTTGCCAGGCGATCATCGCGGCCGCCTGGGCCAGCGCCAGCGGCAGATGTCCCAGCTCCGCAGCCAGCTCAGAGGCAGCATCTTCGTCGGTCAGGCCGGTGCGCTCGGTCAGGAATGCTGCCGCCTGGGCGGGGGTGAACACCTGCACCTCTACCGGCGCGTAGTGGCGGCTGAAAGCCCGATTTCGGGAGGTGATTACCACCCGAGCCGCCCCGGTGGTCGGACACCACCGCCGCACAGTCGGAATGTCGGTGGCGTTGTCGAACACCACTAGGCATGGCTGATGCGTCCCTGACATCCATGCCTTGACTCGGCGGGCTGTGGTCTCGGCGTCGTCGTCGACGCTGTGCATTCCCAGCCGGACAGCCAGGCCGTCCAGCCCGGCGAGAATTTGGTTCTCGGTCTCGGCGGGAATCCAGGCCACCACCGGCCAACCCGCTGCCTGGCACGCCCAGGCGTAGGAGGCTGCCAGCAGCGTCTTGCCCACTCCTGGCGTGCCGGTCAGCGTGCACACCACTGCTGCCCCCCCAACCGCGACTTGCGTGTGTAACCGTGCCAGCAGATCTGTACGCACTTGAAACGCCACCGGCTGAGCTGGGATGTCACCCTCGACGACCTGCTCTCGCGCCGACGCCCCAGAATCGGACGTGGTTTGGGTGACGGTGACATTTCCGCGCACATGAGCGATCTGGATTAGGTCATGGTGCACGGTGGAGCTGCTGACCCACTGAACCGGCCGCGTTACCTGAGGACACGGCTGGGAGGGGTACGGCTCAGGCATTGCTGTACTCACGAACGCTCGATGGTCACATCACCGCCGGCGCCGCTGATCTGGATGATCGACCCGCCGATGATGGAGCCGGTCACCGACTGACCGATCCCCGGTGAGCCGGTCGGCTCCTCGTCTGGCACCTCTTGCACCGGCATGGCAGGCGATGCAGGTGCCGGTATCGGTGCGGCGGATGTGGAGGCGCCAGGAGCGATGCGGATGCCGTCTGCAAGGTCGTGTGCCTGCACGATGTCACCGCTAGCCGAGGAGCGCATCACCGACTGAATCGACGATGAAGCGGCCCCGCTTGGTCCCGCCGTCCTGTCCTGACTGGATGAGGCATCAGTCAGCCGGTAGGCCACCGCAGTGGCGGCCGCACCCAGAGCGAGGGCAATCAGCGCCCACCACCCGTTCCATACCCCGTCGTTGAGAACCTGGTTGCCAGCCACGGACACCGCTACAGACAAGACGACCGAGGCAGTGATCAACAGGCCCCTGCGCCACAACATCCGCTCAGCCGCCATCCCTCCATCTTCGGACCACATGCCGCTCGACGGGGTCGATGAGGCCAAACAGCAACCAATCGTCACCAGGGAGTCGCTTTCTGATTGGGACATCACCACGGAGCAGCCGCTATATTCACCTAGTCGTTGTCGACGTCGTTCGAACCGTGGTTCAGGCACACATTCCGTGAAATCGGCGGGGCTGCCGACGCGGATCAGGGCGGTTCGCTGCTAGCGGACACGCCGTTCTCCAGTTGAGCGGCCAGATTTCTCCTGGCTGATGGCCATCAAAATTCCTGGCGTGGCCACTGGGAATCCCGGTGG
>NZ_JBFAQY010000025.1:0-141868 GCF_040678965.1 Streptosporangium sp. NPDC049248 | reverse complement strand
GTTGGCGGCGGCGTTGCATGCCCGCATCGTCGCCGCCAGCGCCTCGCGCTGCTCAGCGCTCGGGGCGAGCTTCAGCATCTCCGTCACCAGCACGCGCCGAGTACGCCATTCAGTCGTTCTTCCGTTCCGTGTTTCCGCTACACGACTCAGAAAGAAGCCGATCGACATGACCGACCGGTCAGGGCACACTCGGGCCTGGGCGGCCCTCCCGCCCCCGTTTCCTCCCCTGCCTGAAGGCCGGAGCATCCTCGGGAGGTTCCGGTGAAGATATGGGTATGTTGACTGTTGAGATCGACTCAGACACAGAGAAGATCCTCCTCGAACTGACTTCCGAGGGCAGGTCCACCACCGATGTGATCCGCGAGGCGATCCGTATCGCAGGACGACTGCGCTGGCTGGAACAGGCCCGTGCCGATGCGGAGAGACTGGCCAACGATCCGGATGATCTGGCTGAGATCCGGGAGATCCAGCGCGAGTTCGGTGATTCGGATGCGTGGTGATGTCTACCGGATGCGTGCTGCTCGCGACACGGTCGGCCATGAACAACGCGGCGAACGTTTCGCAGTGGTGCTGCAATTGCCGGGAAATGTAGCGGATCGCTCACTTGTTCCGGAGTGGCAGATACGCCTCACATAGTGGGCGGTGAAGTTATCTGTCAGTAGGCGGGGGTCACCTCGCGGATCACCCGGCCCGCCAGGTAGAGCAGGGGCTCCACGCCCGATTCGAGACGGTTGAGAGAGTCCCAGTACTGCTGGTTCCGCTCCTTGAAGCTTTCCGGGCCGTCGTACGAGAGGACCACGATGAACTGGTTCCGCTCGTGATCCACCCAGGCGCCATGGATCTCGAACCCGAACTCACGGCGGAGCGGCGCGACCTTCGATCGCCACTTCTCCACCCATTCCTCCATCAGGCCCTCCTGGATCGTGTAGGTGCGATGCTGAAAGGTCCTGGCCATGTCGTCGCCTTCCGTGTCGGGTCGGATACGGGCCGCCTGCGATGAAGATCGTACGACTACCGGGCCGGATCACACGCTTGGCCACTCCGGCCTGGCCCGGACTCGATGCGAGGTCAGGAGCGATGAAGGCCGGGCCCGAGCGTGCGGGCTGATGTGGGACAAGGTTCGTTCTCAAGGGCCGGGCGAGTACCTGAAAGGATTGCGCTCGCGAGATCCGTGACGGGCGGACCCGCCGGGTCGACTGCCATGGAGCGACTTCCCGCGGCCTCGGGTGAGCCTTCGAAGTCCGAATCTTTGTCCCTTCGGGAAGGTGCTCCCGAATGAGTCCGTTCGTGTTCTTGTTGGTTCCGCGATCCCATGCCGCAACCGTGACACCGCCGCCAGTTTAAGACAGCCCGTCTAACCTCCGATCTTTTGGGTGCTGGCTTCCCACTTCGGCGCGTCTTTGCGCCGCGTGAGCACGATACGTTTCACGGCCACCGTTGTGGAGGATTTCCCGGCATACCATCGACTCGCTCCGGTCGATGTGCCGCGCTGTCTACTTGTTCGAGGGATTGAGGGCCGGGCATCGCGGGATCTTTTCGCGATCTTCCAATGTCAATGGACGTCGCTGTTCCCTCACGGACCACTCCTCGGCGATCGGCCGGTCGAGGCTCCCAGAAGAAGTGGCCTGATGTCTCAGCAGGTTTGACGGGTTCCGCTGTGACTGCATCGGCCGACCGTCATACGGACGCTTCGCCCTTTCTGTCCCCGGCCGGAGGGCAGACGCTCACATGCCGCTTGAACCGCACGGATGTAGTTTTCGGCAGGCAGGGCCGTCGGCCGGCATCGACCGTATGAACCGCTGGAACATGGCCGAACGCGCTGGACGGCTCGGCCTCCGCGAGCGCCGGTCGGCCGCGGTCGGATCGATCAAGAATCGAGAAGCGCGGACCAAAAAGCTCGCGATAGCTTGACGAATGCGCCGCATCAAGACAAGCGAAACGCCTGTCCGAGCACGAGCGGCAGCGTATGTGGCCATGGAGATCAAGTCGACAAGGAGTTAATGCGATATGGCGAACAAGTATAAGATCATATACTGGTTTTCCACTCTTGGGCTCGCATCGGGATTGGTCGGTTCCGGGGTTCAGCAATTGTTGAGGACGGAAGGCGAAGGGGCGCTGGCGCCGCCCTACGCGTGGGGCATCGTGGAGCTGGGATACCCTACCTATATTCTGACGGTGCTTGGCCTGTGGAAACTCTTGGGGGTGGCGGCGATTCTTCTCCCTAAATATCCGCTACTCAAGGAGTGGGCGTATGCGGGCCTCTTCTTCCTGTTCACGGGAGGGATGTTCTCGCATATCGCCTCAGGTGATGCCTGGTATCAGCTACTTCCGGCGCTCTTTCTTTTAGCGCTCACGATAGCGTCATGGTATTTCAGGCCAGTAGACAGAAGGCTGGCTTGAGGAGCCCGTCGGGCCGCCGGCGCCGGGACCAAGTATGGTCCCGGCGCCGGCGGCCTCGCGTAATCAGGTGCCGCCTATTCGATGCAACTGAATCTGGCGGCTGTCACAGCGTGTGGTCTTCGCCTGGGACAGGGGCTGTCCAGTCAACGGCCGGCCGTTCGGTCCGGCGGACCGTTCTCTACGCCCATCCGGTCAGGCTGATGGCTGGATGCCCCGGCAGTGACCGTTGCTGAGGCGGCCCGTCTCGAAGTAGGTGGCAACTTTGGCACCGCACGTGGGATCCATCAGGGCCGATCCGTGGACGTCGTCGTCGACGGTCAGCACCGCGCCGCCGATGATCTGCTGCATGCGGGTCGTCCACTCGTAGGGGGACATGCTCTCGTAGCGGTGGCCGGACAGCTGCAACGACGTTCCGCTGTCGCGGACCTGGGTCGTGGTCACCGGCAGGGTCCAGCCTGCGCACCCGGCCACGGCGGAGAACTTGCCGAAGTCGCCGGTGAGAGGGTGGTTCTTGAGCCGCTGCTGCCACGCGGACCACGCTGAGGCGAAGTCGCGCGGGCCGGTGTCCTCATTGCAGAAGGTGGCGCGGTTCATGGTCTGGTTGAAGTCCTCCGGCGCGCCCGGAGGGATGTCGATCGGCTTGCCGGAGTAGATCTGCTTGAGTTCGTGCGGGGCGGTTGTACCCGTGACGTCCCGCAGCCCGCTCAACGCCTTGGCGGTCAGCGGCCAGTCTGGGCCGGTTTGCGCGCACAGCATGCCGACCGTCGCGCCGGCGACGGGGAAGTCGAGGTCGGTGAAGGTCCTGGGCTTGGCGTCGTAGTCGCGCCGCAGCGCCAGCAGCGCGGCCTCGGCCTTCTTACGGCTGGTGCCAAAGCCGTAGGTCTTGTCGCGCTTGGCCATCCAGCCCGCCATGCGTGAGCAGTCGCGCGCGGTGGCCTCGGCGCGCCCCTTTTCGAAGGCGAGGGTGCTGAAGTGCGGGATGGCGACGCTGTCCAGCCACATGCGGCCCACCGTGTCGGGGAACTCGCTGCGGTAGACGGCGCCCAGCCAGGTGCCCCAGGACAGGGCCAGGAAGCCGATTTTCCGTTCACCCAGCCCGGCCCGGATGCGATCCAGGTCCCTGGCGATGTTGACTGTGGTGAGCCCGCCCAGGAAGGCCGGGTCGAAGCTTGAGCAGGCGCGGTTGCCGCGCACCTGATCGTCGTAGATCTGCCTGGCTTCGCTCTCCGTCAGCGCCCCCGGCCCGCGCTTGTTGCCCTTGCCGTGACCCGCGCCGCTGTCCGGCTCGGGGCAGTCGACCTTGGTGCTGTATCCGACGCCTCGCGGGTCGAATCCGATCAGGTCATGGCGCTGGTTCAACCGCGCGTTCGCCGCGTTCATCATCACGTGGTCGATCGGCATCAGATAGCCGGCCCCCCCGGGGCCGCCGGAGTTGACCGCCACACTGCCCAGCCTGTTCGCCTTGTCGGCGGCCTTTAGCCGGGTCACCGCGATGGTGATCTGCCTGCCGCCAGGCCTGCGGTAGTCCAAGGGGACCTTGAGGGTCCCGCAATCGGTGCGTGCCATCAGCGTGCGGAACTCCGCCATCCGGTCGCCCTCGATCCCGCGTGCGCGCAGGACAGCCTCAGAGTAGGAGGGGCACCGTTTCCAGTTGATCGAGGGCGTGGGGGCGGCGGACGCGGGGGCCGGCGTCGCCATCGCCATCAGGGCCGCCGCCGTCCACACGCCGAGAAGAGATCTACGTCCAGTCATTTGCTCAGCCTCTGGGCGGGCGAGCTGCGCGTGCGTCTGTCTACGGGCCCGTTCCGTGCGGTGGGGACGTCTGTCTCTGGTCGCAGGCGGATGTGACTTCAGGCTGATCCGGTGGCGGCTGGCCGTGCCGTACTCTGAGCTGTCATGGGGCGCGGCGCGACGGACACCCTCAGGACATGGTGGAGCAGGCCGGGCGTGAGGGATACCGCCCTGGCCTTCACGCTGCTGGCGATCTGCGTGCTGCTGAACGATCCGAACACGATGGTTCGCAAGTACACCGGCAGCCTGTTCGCTGTGACGTGGCCCGCCTGAGTTGTGGGTCTGGTGGGGCGCCACGCTGATCGCCGTGGTGGGCGTGGCGCTGCGTCGCCGGCCTGTGCCCATGCTGGCACTCTGCGCGGTGTCCGCCGGGGTGCACCTGGCGCTGGTGGTGCCCTTGGTGGTCGTCGACCTGGCGACGCCGATCCTGCTGTACACGGTCGCCTCCGACACTCACCGCAAGGTCTCCCTGTTCATGCTGACCGGGCTGCTGGTGATCGTGACCTGCTGGAGCACGTTCGGCGCGCTGAGCGCCCAGCCGGCCGGTGGGCTTCCCGGAGCGCTCAAGACCATCACCACGGTGGAGGCGGATCCTGGCGCGGCCCCGACGGATCCGGTGACCCTGAACATCGAGCGGAAATCCGGCGCGGGCCCGGCGAGCGGCCTGCTCGTCATCGCCTCCGTCCTGGTCGCGGCGTGGGCGATCGGATCCAGTTCGCGCAACCGCAGGTCCTATCTTCAGCAGCTTCGCGCCAGGGCCGCGGACCTGGACAGGGAACGCGATCAGCGGGCGGAGATGGCGGTGGCCGCCGAACGAAGTAGGATCACCCGCGAGTTGCACGACGTGGTGGCGCACGGCCTGTCGGTGATGGTCGTCCAGGCTCAGGGCGGCGAGGCCGCGCTCGACAACCGGCCGGACGACACCCGCAGCGCGCTCCAGGCGGTCATTACGACCGGCCGGGCGTCCCTGGCGGACATGCGCCGGGTGCTCACCACGACCGGGCAGCTCGGTGCCTCCCTGCACCCCGAGCCTGGGCTCGCCCAGCTGCCCCGGCTGATCGACCGGGTCAACGAGGCCGCCACCTCGGTCACCCTGCGCATCGAGGGCGGTCCCACGTCGCTGCCGCCCGCCGTGGACCTGTCGGCCTACCGCATTGTGCAGGAGGCGCTGACCAATACCATGAAGCACGCCGGTCGGCAGGCCCGGGCGCGAGTGCTGGTGTCCTACCGCGAGTCGAGCGTGCAGCTGGAGATCAGCGACGACGGCCGCGACGGCACGGGGAACGACGGTGCCGGGAACGACGGTGCCGGGCAGGGCCTGCGAGGCATGCGTGAACGGGTGGAGACACTGGGCGGAGACCTCTTCGCCGGTCCGGGAAGCCGAGGTGGGTTCATCGTGCGAGCCAGACTGCCGTTCGACGGGGCAGCCAGGTGATCCGCGTCCTGCTGGCCGACGACCAGGCCCTGGTCAGGACCGGTTTCAGGATGATCTTGGAGAACGCGCCCGACATGGAGGTCGTCGGCGAGGCCGGTGACGGAGCGCAAGCGGCGCTGCTGGCTGATCAGAGCAGGCCTGACGTCGTGCTGATGGACGTGCGGATGCCCGAGGTCGACGGGGTCGAGGCCACCCGCCGGATACGCCGCGGCCCTGACGCGCCTCGGGTGCTGATACTCACGACCTTCGACCTCGACGAATACGTCTACGCGGCGTTGCGGTCAGGGGCGAGCGGGTTCCTGCTGAAGGACACGCTCGCCGCCGACCTGCTCTCGGCGATCCGGGTCGTGGCACGCGGGGAGGCCATTGTGGCGCCGACCGTGACTCGCCGCCTGCTCGAACGGTTCATTGGAACAGGCGAGGGACCCCCGCCGGGCTCCGCCACCGAACTGGACATCCTGACCGACCGCGAACGAGAGGTGCTCGACCTTATCGCCACCGGCAGGTCCAACACCGAGATCGCCGGCCATCTGTTTCTCTCCGAGGGCACCGTCAAGACCCACGTCAGCCGGGTGCTGGCCAAACTTGGGCTTCGCGACCGTGTCCAGGCCGTGGTCCTCGCCTACGAGTGCGGCCTGATCCGCCCGGGGGAGGCAAACCTGATCAGAGGGGAAAGACCACCCCGCTGACGACCTTTCCGACGGCCGGTACCAGCTCCGCGGTGCGGCGGAGGAGGTCGGCCACCCGGTTCCGCTGCCCGGTGACGCGCTCGGGCGACAGGTCCGCGGGCGGCGGCGCGAGGTATCGGGCGGGGGTGAGGTCGACGTCGTCGTCGAGCAGTTCGACGCCGGGCTCGTCGGCGTCCGCGCCGGCCTCGAAGCGTTCCCAGGCATCCGCGGCGACCCGCGCGAAGTCCTCGGGGCGGTCGGAGGTGTCGACCATCAGGACATGGCCGGGCGTACCGGAGTCCTGCGGTCTGCGCAGCACCCACAGGGTCAGGGCGACCGCCATGTTGGGGATGCTGCCGAGCGGGAGTGTGATCACCGCGCTGAGCGCCCCCCGGCGGATCAGCTGGGCGCGGATGCGGCGCCCTGACCTGCGGCCGGCGACGGCGGGCGGCATGAGTACGACGGCGGTGCCGCCGGGTTTCAGGTGGGAGAGGGCGTGCTGGATCCAGGCGAGCTCCGACTCCATCCGGGGCGGCAGGCCGTACTCCCAGCGGGGGTCGGCGGTCAGCTCCTCGTACCCCCAGGCGCGGCAGAAGATCGGCTTACCCCATCGGGCTCGACGTCAACGGCTGGGGCCCTGCGGAGGTCGTCTGGGGCGGCGACACCTGCGACCCCGCGGAGAAGGGCCTGTTCACGCATGTCCAGAATGTGATCATCCGGAACCTCTCGCTCAGAAACTCCCCGGACGACTCGGTCAATGCGCAGTGCCGTGGGAAAGGCCCGTCATGTTCCCCGCCGGCCTTCGGTGATCGCTTGCCGAGGTTTTCGCAGGAGGATTCAGCGAGCGATCTGTCCGGAATCTCTGGAGTACCTCAAGTGTGTCGCCTGGTCACATGACGGGACGAGGCTGGTCACCGACGGTCACGACCGGGTCATTCGCGTCTGGGACGCGGCCGACGGACGACAACTCACCACCCTGACCGCTCACCAGGACTGGGTCATCTCGCTTGCCTGGTCCCCGACGCAACAAATGCTGGCCTCCACCTCCGACGACCGCACTGCCCGCATCTGGAACATTGCCGCCGGAGAGCAGCACACGGTTCTGCGCGGACATGACGGCTGGGTCGACTGCGTCTCCTGGTCCGCTGATGGGACCAGTGTGGTCACAGGTTCGGCGGACCGAACCGCCCGCATCTGGGACGTCGCCTCCGGCAGGTAGACAGGTGTCCTGTACGGCCATGAAAGCCGCGTCCATGCGGTTGCCTGGTCGCCGGACGGCACCCGGATAGCCACCGGATCCGATGACTGCACCGTACGGGTCTGGGATGCCGAGCGCTGTGAGGAGATCACCATCGCCGGTGTCCATCGCGGAAAGATCAGCTCTATCGCCTGGTCCGCTGACGGGCAGGAGTTGCTCACCGCGTCGTTCGATGGCACGGCGCGAATCTGGCAGGCCGAGCCGGACCTGGACCGGCTACAAGCCCTGGCACGAGGCCGCGTCTACCGGAGCCTGACGGTGGAAGAACAACGCGGTCACATGCTGCCCCTCACCGACGGTCAGGAGACGGCGGTCACCTCGCGAACCACCCGGTCCACCAGGTAGAGCGACGGATCCAAGCCCATTTCGGCGCGCTTGGGAGAGTCCCAGTACCGCTGGTTCCGTTCCTGGAAGCTCTCGGATCCGTCGTACGAGAGCACCCAGATGAACTGGCTGCGCTCATGGTCCAGCCAGGCGCCGTGGATCTCGAACCCGAACTCACGGCGGAGCGGCACGATCTGCGATCGCCATTTCTCCGCCCACTCCTCCAGCAGGCCCTCCTGGATCGTGTAGACGCGATGCTGAACGGTCCCGGCCATGTCATCGCCTTTCATCTCGGGGTGAACGTGGGGCCACAGTGCGCTGAAGATCGTACGGCTGTCGAGGCCGCCGTGAGGATGGATCAGGAGATGGCTGAGCCGGTCGAAGACAGGCGGTGGCGCTTCGACCAGGGATGTGTGTTGATCGCGCTGTCCACCCCTCGCGCGATGGGACCTGGCTGACGCTTGGCCTTGCCGACGCTTAGGACTTGATGATTCCCAAGGCTGATTGGGGCGTCGTCCTGCGGGATGGGTCACCCTGTGGCGAGGATGTGGGCATGTTGACTGTTGAGATCTACTCGGACACGGAGTGGATCCTCTCCGAGCTGACCTCCGACGACAGGTCCGCCGCCGATGTGATCGGCGAGGCGATCCGCCTCGCGGCAGGGCTCCGCAGGGCGGAGCGGGACCGTGTTCGCTGGATGGAGCAGGCCAGCGCCGATGCCCAGCGACTGGCAGACGACCCCGCCGACAGGGCCGAGATAGAAGCGATCATGAGAGACATGGAGAACTTGCGCTTTCGGTGACAAATGAAGAGGTGGGGAGAGGACCTATCGCCCTCGCCGTGCTCTCACGGCGCACTGCCGGATTACAGCGAGGGGGATGGTGACACCGAGGTCTCAGGTTCGGCGGGGTAGGTCGAAGTCGTCGGCCTTGATGCCGTTGATGAAGGTGGTCCATTCGGCGGGGGTGAAGAAGAGGTTGGGGCCGTGCGGGTTTTTGGAATCGCGTACGGCGATCAGCTGGGGGTGTCCGGGTTTGTGGGCGGGGCCTTCGGTGAGGTTTTCGAGCTCCGCGACCTCGACACAGTTTCCGCCGTTGTTGCCGCTGAGGCTTGACTTGCGCCACCGTGCCTTGCTCAGGTCCATTTCTCCTCCGCCGTTCTCTTAATGAGGTCCGTCGACATGTTCGGCGGCAGGGCCTGGATGCGAATGGCCTCGAACCGCTGGACGGCCATTGTGATGTCGTCCCGGTGGCCGGTCGTCAGTCCGCGAATGGCCGTTTCCAAATACGCTACCTCGCCGCCGTCTTCCAGGGGCGCGATCGCGAATCCGGCCAGCAGGCCGGAACGGACGTGACCGGAGGGAACGACCTGCACGCTGATTCGCGGGCAGGCGATAGCGGCGATGTGCTCCAGTTGGGCACGCATGACATCGGGACCTCCCACCAGCAGGTTGAGGACCGTCTCGCTGATCACGCAGCGGAGGGTCGGCGGGTTCTCGCGGGTCAGAATGCTCTGACGCCCCAGGCGGGCCGCGACGCCTCGTCATCGCCCAGCAGGGCGTATGCGTACGCCTCGGTCTGGAGCAGTCCGGGGACCATCAGTGGCTCGTAGGTCCGGAGCGTGACGGCGACAACCCGTACGGCAAGTCGGTCTGGTTCCAACTGGCGGCCTGGCCGTAGGGGTGGGGGCCGGCCTCGTCGTTGACGACGTTCCTTGCCTGTTCGGGCACGGGTCTCGCCTCCGGGCGTGATGCCGGCGCCCTGATGATTGTCTCAATGATGGTTGTATCAGAATTGGTTGGGAAGTTGACAGTTGGAAACATGTGGATTTAGAGTCCTGGCACACAACTCATCGAAGGACATAACGATCATGCGTACTGTCGCCGTCATGGACTCCCACCTCGCCTACACGGAGGCCGGGGAGGGGGAGTCGTCGGTGGTGTTCCTGCACGGCAGCCCCACCTCGTCCTACATCTGGCGCAATGTCATCCCGCACGTCGCCGATCGCGCCAGGATCCTGGCCCCGGACCTGATCGGGATGGGCGCCTCAGGAAAACCCGACATCGGCTACCGCTTCGCCGACCATGCCCGCTACCTGGACGCGTGGTTCGAGGCCATGGGGTTGGAGGAGGTCGTCCTGGTCGGACACGACTGGGGCGGCGCACTGGCCATGGACCGCGCCGCCCGCCACCCCGGCCTGGTGCGCGGCGTCGCCCTCCTGGAGACGTTCCTGCGGCCGCAGATGTGGGCGGAACTGCCGCAGGAGGTGATCGACCATTCCCAGGCGCTGCGCACCCCCGGGCTCGGCGAGCGGCTGCTGCTGGAGGAGAACGCCGCCATCGAGTACGCCCTGCCCCACCCCTTCGCCATCAAGAAGGGACTCAGCCCGCACGACCACGACGTCTACCGGGCGCCCTACACCGAGCCGGCGTCGCGCCGTCCGCTCCTGCAGTGGCCGCGCGAGATCCCCTACGACCGTGAACCGGCCGATGTGGCCGAACGCATGGACGCCTACGGCGCATGGCTCGCCACCAGCCCGGAGGTGCCCAAACTGCTCCTCACGGTCGAGGAAGGCGTTGGTATCGCCTCCCCGGAGATGGTGGACTGGGCCCGCCGGAACATCGCCGCCCTCGAAATCGAAGGCATCGGGCCCGCCGGACACCAGGCCCCTGAGGACCAGCCGCACGCCATCGGGCAGGCCATCGCCGGCTGGCTGAACCGGCACCACCTCCTCTCGCCGGCTCGGGCGAACGCTTGATCCATGTGTCGGTTTCCGAGGTCGAGTACACGAATGGCCGAAGTGATCTGCGCACCCCATGCCGCGTGTGGTCAGTTCACCAGCACGATCTTCCCGCGGGCGTGACGGCTCTCGCTCAGCTCGTGCGCGGCGGTGGTCTCGGTGAGCGGGAACGCCGCCGCGACCGGCACCCGTAGCCGGCCCTGCCCGGCGAGCTTGACCACGATGCCGAGGCCGTGCACCGCCAGCGGATCGGCGGCTCCAACGGCCGCCGCCGTGTCACCGGCCGGCACGCCGCGCAAGAGCCCGCCCACTCCCCGGATCGGCACGGGTGGTCACGCTGTCCCGTCCTCCGCGAAGATCTTCCTCGCCCCACTCGGCAATGACGAAAGAGACCATCACGTGGATGACGGACGGCCCGCGGCCGATGAGGTGTACAGGCACTATCGGCGGCTTGTCGGCGAGCCCGTACCACCTGCACTGGATGTGGCGTTGTGCTGGACGGTCGTCGTCCCCAACGCCGGCGCGGTGCCTCTCACCGTGGAGGACATCGGTACCCGATTGAGCAGGGGCGCCGGGCACGAGGTCCACGAAGCGGCCGGCCTTGACGTCGTCGACCTTCCCGACTACCGCCTGAATCCGCCTCCGGTGGCCGTGGACCGGGCCGGGTCGGCGATCGTCTTGTACGGACTCGACCATCTCGGGGTGCCTCCGGCGGTGACTCGGCCCCTGAGCACAAATGCCCGCGTCTACAACGCCTGGTGGAACGTCAACTCCGTGAACTACCTGTCCCTCGCCGTCGACGGCGAGGTTCTCCTGTCGATCGACGGGCTGTTCCCTGGACGCCCTGAGGACCACCCGAACCTGGCATGGTGGCCGGAATTGACGGCGATCAGCGGGTTCTTCCTCGACTACGAGGACACCGCCTGGATCGGGAGAGACGACAACTGGGACTGGAAGGCGGGCTTCTTGACGGGCATCGAGCTGGCTACAGGGGTGCGGCTGGACCGCAGGTGGTTGAATGCGAAACATCCCTACCTGACCTTCTCAGGCCCTGTTACGCACTGAACGCCCAAAGTCATCCAGAGACCCGTCAGCTTACGCACGCCCTTCGCTGGATGCGACCTGCGATTGGTATCTCCCTGACCTAGGAGAATAGTGAGATGCCCCAGCCATCGACCTCGCTTTCAGGCCGGTGGCCGGTCGCGCCCTCCAGTGCCACCGACTGGCTGCGAGAACTTGCCGGCGACGGCCTCACCGGCTTCATGCCGCCTCCGCTCCCGGACGCAGCCTATGTACGAGCATGATCAGATGGCCCATCACGATCGCTCCGCCGACCGAGGGCAGCATGGACCGCGAGACCTGGAACCATCTGATCGGCCTGCTCCGTGCCCATAGCCCTGCGGGCGCGGACACTCGCATGCCGGGTGGGGATCTGGGGCGACCTGAATACTTTGCCCTTGCGCTAAGTGTTTCGGCGGGCAATACTTAGCCGCATGGCACAGTATTCGGCCGAGCTCGACGGCGTGTTCGTCGCCCTCGCCGACCCGACGCGACGCGGCGTCATCCGACGCCTCGGCCGCGGCCCGACGAGCGTGGGCGATCTCGCCCGCGAGTTCCCGATGACCCTTCCCTCCTTCATGAAGCACGTGCGGACGCTTGAGGCGAACGGCCTGATCCGCACGGTCAAGCTCGGCCGGGTGCGCACCTGCGTGCTCAACCGCGACCGTCTCGCTCTCGTCGACGGCTGGCTCGCGGAGCAGCGCCGGATCTGGGAAGAGCGCACCGACCGGCTCGAACACCTCGTCACCGACCAGAAGGAGGAACGACCATGAACCCCGATCTCGACCTGACCCTGCAGCGGGTCATCCGCGCCCCCCGCGCCGCCGTGTGGAGCGCGTGGACCGATCCGTCCCTGTTCGAGAAATGGTGGGTTCCGGCGCCGGCCGTGTGCCGCGTCGACCGCCTCGACGTCCGGCCCGGCGGCGCGTTCGTGACGCGACTGAGCGACGACGGGGTGGACTTCGTCCCGCACATCGACGCGACCTTCCTCGTCGTCGACGAGTCCGAGCGGATCGTGTTCACGAACGCGATCGACAGCGCCTGGCGCCCCGCGAATCCCGCGCCGGTGCCCATGACGGCCGAGGTCACGCTGAGCGACCACCCGGACGGCACGGACTACCGGGTCGTCGTCCGGCACGGAGATCCGGCCGCCCGCGTCCGCCACGAGGAACTCGGCTTCCTCGAAGGCTGGGGGTCGGTCACCAAGCAACTCGCCGTGGTCGCGGAGAGCCGGGCCGCGCGGTGAAGATCGCTCTCACCGAGTTCGTCACCCTCGACGGGGTCAGCCAGGGCCCCGGCTCGCCGACCGAGGATACGAGCGGCGGCTTCACCCGGGGCGGCTGGCTCGTGCCCCACCTGGACGAACTCTTCGTCCGGCGTACCTCCGACTGGCTGGACCTCGCCGACGGCCTGCTGCTCGGGCGGCGAACCTACGAAGCGTTCGCTCGGGACTGGCCGCGGATCACCGACCCGGATGACCCGTACACCGAGCGGATGAACTCACTACCGAAGTACCTGGTGACCAACACCCGCACCGAAGGGAGTTGGCATCCGACGACCGTGCTGCGCGGTGACCCGATCCAGACCGTCGGGGAACTCAAGACGCGGCCAGGACGGGAACTCCAGATCCACGGGAGCGCGCGACTCGGCAACGCCCTGTTGGCGGCGGGCCTCGTCGACACACTCCGGCTCGTCGTCGCCCCGGTCGTGACCGGTTCCGGGCGGCGGCTGCTCGACCACCCGGGCGCACCCGCCGGCCTCCGACTCGTCCGCCACGAGGTGACGGCGAACGGCCTGCTGCTGCTCCAGTACGAGACCGTCGGCGCTGCCCCGGTAGCGGAATACGAGGGCGTCACGGCCTTCGTCTAGTGCGGTGATCGGGACCGGATACGTTCACCGGGTTTGATCATGCCGAATCTCGGTGGGATCGGTCTCAGCGTCGCCGGCGTTCGCGGTGCAGCCGGCCGGGCCCGGCAGGTCGGCGCCTGCGGATGGAGCCGTGCTCGTCGGCGACCGACCAGATGAGGTCCGCGTACCCCTGGTGGTCACCGCTCAGGATTCTTCCTTCGTCCGCTTCTCGGGGGAGGGCCGGACGGCGCCGTGGGTCAGGCCGTCGGATATCAGCTGGATCAGATCCTCGCCGAGGGCGGCGGCCCGGCGCAGCGAAGCCTGGAACTCCGCCAGCCTCCTGAACGCCTCGCCGTACAGCCGCTGCTCCCCGATCGGCAGCAGCGGGAGTTCCGCGCGGCGTACGTCCACCTGGGCGCGGCTGCCCACGGTGGCGTAGTTGCGCAGGTTGACCGAGCCGCTCAGGAAGCCCGCCACGAAATGGGGGTCGAGCAGGGCGGGGTCGGGGCGGAGCAGGGAGAGGCGGAGGCCGAGGACGGGGTCGCCCTCCCCGGCGACCCACGCCACCGGTCGCCGTGCGACATTGGGCAGCAGCACGTCACCGGGCCGCACGATGATCTCGTGCTGTACGGCCGTGCCGGGCGTGGTCGCGGTCGGCGAGGTGCCGTCGACGACGTCCTCGGCGGTGAGGACGGTGAGGCCGTCCGGGACCTCGGAAGGCTCGCCGGGCCGCACCGGGCTCTGGTGGTGGATCGTCAGCATGCCGCGCCGCAGGAGTTCGGCGAGCGGGACCATCGGGAGGTCCTTCGGTCCCCGGGACGACTCGACGGTCGGCGCCAGCTCCGCGACGAGGCGGAGGAGGTCGGCCACCCGGTCGCGCTGCCCGGTGACACGCTCGGGCGACAGGTCCGCGGGCGGTGGCGCGAGGTATCGGGCGGGGGTGAGGTCGATGTCGTCGTCGAGCACGTCGATGGTCGGGACGGCCCGGCTGACGCCCGGTTCGTCGACGTCCGCACCGGCCTCGAAGCGTTCCCAGGCGTCCGCGGCGACCCGCGCGAAGCCCTCCTGCCGGTCGGAGGTGTCGACCATCAGGACGTGACCTGGCGTACCGGAGTCCGCGGGTCTGCGCAGCATCCACAGGGTCAGGGCGACCGCCGTGTTGGGGATGCTGCCGAGCGGGAGCGTGATCACCGCCCTGAGCGCCCCCCGGCGGATCAGCTGGGCGCGGACCCGGCGCCCTGACCTGCGGTTGGCCACGGCGGGCGGCATGAGCATGACCGCGGTGCCGCCGGGCCTTAGGTGGGAGAGGGCGTGCTGGACCCAGGCGAGTTCGGGCTCCATCCGGGGCGGCAGACCGTACTCCCAGCGGGGGTCGGCGGTCAGCTCCTCGTATCCCCAGGCGCGGTCGTTGAACGGCGGGTTGCACACGACCGCGTCCACCAGGGTGCCGGAGAACGCGTCCTGCCGGAGGGAGTCGCCGGAGGAGACGCGCACGGTGGCGGCGTGCAGCGCGAGATGCGCGGCGGTCAGCCGGGCGGTCGCCTCGTCGGCGTCCTGGCCGAGGAGCAGGCGTACACCACCGTCCGTGCGGTCGCGCACCGCCTTCAGCAGCGTTCCCGAGCCGCAGGCCGGGTCGAGGACGAGCTCGGGGGAGGGGCCGCAGAGCTCGGCCATGAGCCGGGCGACCGGCTCGGGGGTGGCGTACATCCGCTTGGTGTGCAGTTCGAAGTAGCGCTCGCGGAGGAACCCGAAGGTCTTCCCGGCGCCGTCCTCGGCGGCCAGGGCGGCCACCCGGCGCAGCAGCGGCAGCCGTCCCCGGATGAGGCACTTCGGCGGCGGCGGGTTCCGCATCGGCGCGGCGCACGCGGCCAGGACCCGTTCGGGAAGCACGGCCGCCACGGCCGCGTCGTCGGCGGCGGAGAGTGCCGCCCAGTCGTCACCCTCCCGGTCCAGGTAGACCAGGAAGGCGCCGAGGTCGGCGATCAGGTCGGCGAGATCCTCCTCCGGCACGCCCGCGCGCAGGTCCTGCCAGAGCCACTCGCGGGCCGGGAGCGCCCTGCCCTCGCTGTGGCCGAGCAGCCACTCCTTGATCTCGCCGAGGGAGAAGGCGGGGCTGGTCGCGGTGCCGCCGACAGGTTGGGGGAAGTCGTCGTGCCGACGGCGCCAGTTGCTCACCGCGGCCCGGCCCACGTCACCCAGCCGGGCGATGTCCGCCGCGGTCACCTGGACGTCCCTGTCCACCTGGTCCTCCGTGTCGGTCGCGGTCGCCCGGACGTCCTTGTCCACCGGCTCCCCATTATCCGCCGCGGTCACCTGGACGTCCCTGTCCATCCGGTCGGCCGGACGTCCCGGTTCATCGGCTCCTTCATATCGGTCCAGGTCTGCCCGGTCGTCCCGTTCACGGGTTCTTCGGGCTCGATGTCCGTGTCGATTGGAACGTACCTGAGTTTGTCACCTCCATACAGCGTCCTCAAAGTTATTGGTCGATTCCATCAACACGTGTTTTACTGAACTTTATTGGACACTAAACAACATCATGGAAGGAACCGATGCCACGTGATCACCCCCACCACGCGCATCGACCGGTTCCAGGCCCGCACGTCACGCGGCAGGCGGCGGCTCCGCTCCGGGCGGGCCGTGCACCTGCTGGACATCGAGAACCTGACCAGATCCACCCGCCCCACCACCCTCGCGGTCGCCGAGGTCATGACCCTCTACCGGCGGGTCGTCCCGATCGGCCCGATGGACCAGTTCGTCGTCGCGGTCAATCACGGCGCGCTCGTCCCGGTCGGGATCGCCTTTCACGGTGTGCAGCTGCTGGCCCGCTCCGGCCCCGACGGCGCGGACCAGGCCCTGGCCGAGGCCGCCCGGGGCGACCGGATGGACCAGCGGTTCGACCGGGTCGTGATCGGCTCGGGCGACGGTTACTTCGCCGATCTGGCCTGCTGGCTCGCCGAGTGCGGTGTGCACGTCACCGTCGTCTCCCAGCGTGAGTCACTCAGCCGCCGCCTGCGCGCCGAGGTGTCCGCCGTCATCACGCTGGAACCGCCGGTGGCACAGGTGGCCTGACCTACGGGAGCGTCGTCACGACCGGGGCGCGGCCGATTCCAGGATCTTCGCGATTCTGCCGACGTCGGTCTCGGTGGTGCGCCAGTTGCTGAACGCGGCACGCAGCGCGGGCACCCCGGCGTGGACCGTCGGGGTGAGGAAGGCCTCGCCGGACTCGGTGATCGCGCCGACCACCTCTCCGATCCGTTCGGGGGAGGGGGCGGAGGCGAGGGTGAAGCAGACCACGTTGAGCCGTACCGGGGCGAGCAGCCGGTAGGCGGCCATCGAGGCGATCCGCTCGGCGAGCCCGGCGGCGAGGGCGATGTCGCGGCGGACGATCTCCGCGTGCCCCTCGCGTCCGTAGGCGGCCAGCGTGAACCAGGCTGGTAGCGCACGCAGGCGCCGTGAGTTCTGCGGGGTCAGGTGCGCGAAGTCGGGCTCCTCGCTCAGCGGGGTGAGATAGGCGGCCGAGTTCGAAAAGACGCGGGCCTGCAGGTCACGGCGGCGGGTGAACTGGATCGCGCTGTCGTAGGGCACGTTCAACCACTTGTGCAGGTCCGCGCAGACCGAGTCGGCCTCGCCGAGGCCCGCGACGAGGTGGGCGTGCTCGGGGGAGAGCGCGGCGAAGGCGCCGAACGCGGCGTCCACGTGCAGCCAGAAGGGGTGACGCTCGCGCAGGGCGGCGATGGCGCGCAGGTCGTCGAAGTCGACGGTGTTCACCGTGCCGGCATTGGCGACCACGATCGCCGGTGCGCCATCCAGCCGGTCGAGTTCCTCGGCGAGCAGGGCCACGTCCACCGCCTCCCGCCCCGGCAGGACGCCGACGTGCCGGATCGCCGACCGTCCCAGCCCGAGCATGGACAGCGACTTGACGACGCTGGAGTGCGGGCTCGCCGACAGCACCGTCACCGGCCCGAGCGCGGCTGCGCCCGCCTCGGCCACCGACACGCCGCGCAGTTCGCCCAGCCACTCCCTGGCGATCGCCAGGCCCGCGAAGTTGGACATAGTCGCACCGCTGACGAACGTCCCCTCGTGCTCCGGCGGCAGGCCGAAGAGGTCGCGCAGCCAGGCGACCGTCTCCCGTTCGAGGTCCGGGGCGAGGGAGTCCAGGCCGGAGGTGGGGTTCTGGTCGAGGGTGCCGGTCAGCCAGTCGCCCGCCAGCGCGGCGGGTGTCGCGCCACCCGTGACGAAGCCCAGGTAGCGGGGGCCCGCGCTGGCCGCGAAGCCCGGTTCCCAGCGCCGCGCGAACATCTCCATCGCCCCCTCCAGACCGATTCCCGTCTCCGGCAGGGACTCGGGCGCCGGTCGCACCGGCGTCCGCGCCGCCGGGCGGTCGTCGAGCCCGGCGAGGAGACGCACGGCGTACGCGCGGGTGGCCTCCATCAGTTCGGGTACGCGGGCGCGGTCGGCTCCCAGGGGTCCGCGGATGTGATCGGCCTTCGGCACCCCGGACAGGCGGTCGTCCCCGCCGCCGGACGGTCCGGGCTCCTGGTCGTCGTCGGCGCTCGATGGTCCGTGCCGATACTCTCCGCCGCTGTGTGACGGTTCGGGCTGCTGGTCGCTGTTGGTGTTCGTTGGTCCAGGCCAGGGGCCGCCGCCGAGGTGCGGAGAGCCGGGAATGGGAGCGGTGCCCGCGTCGGGTCTGACGTTCATGCTTCGACGCTAGGAAACGGAGCATGTTCGCGTCGTGGTCCAATCACGGCAAACTGGACCAGTGCTCAAGGATGTTCTGGCAGGATGGCGGCGATTCGGCGGCCCTCTCGCGGGTGCGCTGGCCGTCGCGCTGCGCGAGGCGGTGCTCGACGGGCGCGTACGCGTCGGGGACCGGCTGCCCTCGGAACGGCGCCTGGCCGGTGAGCTCGGGGTGAGCCGGGGAACGGTCGTCGCCGCCCTGTCCCGGCTGCGCGAGGAGGGCTGGCTCGTCACCGAGCACGGCAGTGGCAGCAGGGTGCGGCTGCCGCGGAACCTCGGTGAGCGCTACGCGCCCCTGTCGGTGGACGGCCGGGGCTCGCTCCTCGACCTGCGGCGCGCCGTTCCCGCCGCCCCGCGCGCGATCGTCACCGACGCCGTCACCCGCGCGCTCGGCAGGTCGGCGGGGCTGCTGCTGGAGAGCGGCGAGCCCGGACCCGGCCTGCCCGAGCTGCGCGAGCTGATCGCCCGGCGTCACACCGGAGAGGGATCGGCCACCCGCCCCGAACAGATCCTGGTCACCTCGGGAGCCCGTGCCGCGCTGGCGCTGCTCGTCACCCATCTCGGCCCGCGCAGAATCGTGGTGGAGAACCCCACCTTCTTCGACAGCCTCGCCACGCTCAGGCGCTTCGGTATCCGTACCGTCCCCGTGCGGGTCACCGCGGCGGGATGGGACGACGACCAGCTCGCCACCGCCTTCCGCGAGGCTGCGGGGGGAGCCGCCCTGCTGACCCCCGACTTCCAAAACCCGACCGGAGTGCTGATGGGTTCCGAGGACCGCCGGAAGGTCGCGGAGCTGGCGGCCAGGTACGGGGTGACCGTGATCGTGGACGAGACCGTGCGCGACCTGGACCTGCGCGACCATCCGGTGCCCGAGCCCCGGATCGACCGGGCCGTCACGATCGGTTCCCTGAGCAAGACCGTGTGGGGAGGGTTGCGGGTGGGATGGATCCGGGGCCCGGCCGCGCTGATCCGTGAACTCCTCCTCGACCCGATCAGCGATCTGTACGCCCCGCCGCCCATGGAGCAGCTCGTGGCCTGTGAGGTCTTACCCCTCATGGGCCGCTTGCTGGGCCAGCGCAGGAGCGAGCTGCGGCGCCAGCGCGACCATCTGGCCGGAAGCCTGGACGGGGACGACGCCTGGAGCTTCTCCCTCCCGCAGGGCGGCCTGGCGCTCTGGCTGCGCCTGAACGGTGTGTCCGGTGAGGCACTCGCGGGGAAGGCGGCCGAGGCAGGACTCAGCCTGCTCCCGGGGCCGGTGTTCTCATCTGACGGCACCCGGGCCAACCGGCTGCGGGTGCCGTACACCGCCCCGATCGAGACCCTCGACCGGGTCGTCGAACAGCTCAGGCGAGCCCACCGGTCCTGAAAGGCACGTGTCGACCGTCCGCAGCAGGAGCGCGAACCCGGTCGCGGTCACCACCGGCAGCGTGACCAGCACCCACAGGCCCACCGGCGTGCTGTTGCGGATCATCATCGACCTGGTGGCGGCGGAGCGGCTCCTCGCGGAAGACCTTGTTCCGCGAGGAGCCGCCGGTGGCCATGGGAACCCTGTCGGTCATGACCAGTGCCACTCGATCGAGGCCGTGGCGCGGCGCTCGGCCAGCCATTCGGTGAACGCCACCCGCCCGGCCGCGGCCAGGGTCCGCTCGTCCGCCGACGCGTCCGCGCGCCCCAGGACGACCCCGGTGAGGAAGGTGCCGGCATGGGCCACCGGCCCGACGACGTCTCCCGGCTCGGCGTCACGCAGCGGCTCGGGCAGCTCGAAGGCGAGGCGCTCGGCGATCGTCGTCTCGATCTCGTCGTTGGGGCCGCTGAAGGCCGCGCCGAGGAGCTCCATCGGGTCACCGGAGATGTCCGCGAGGCGCCGCTCGGATCCGATGCTCCAGAGCGCGCGTACCCGGTCGAACTTCCCGGGGTGCGCGGCCAGGTAGTCCGGGCCGAGCTCGGCCTCCCTGCGGCGGCGGAACTCGTCGGCCGCGGCCTGCGATTCCTCGTCGCCGACCGGCGTGTCGTCGTGCCGGATCTCGTTCAGGATCAGGCACCGGTCGACGATCTCGTCGTGCGGGGTCGCGTCGCGGTGTGACAGCGAGCGGATCATGGTGAGCGCCTGGGCGGCCGACAGGTGTATCCCGTCCACGCTGACCAGCAGGTCCGCCGCCCGGTGCATGGAGTGGCCGATCGGCTGGGGGACGCCGTCGTCGGCCTGCGCGGTGAGCGCGACCGCCCCGCCTTCCGGATCCTGGAGCAGCAGGTGAAAGTCGACCACCGAGGTGCCGGGAGACTCGTCGACGACGAACTCCGCCTTCACCTCGGGATGGTCGGCCGCCCACGCGGCGGCCGACTGCCGGGCCTGCGGCACCTCCGCGCGGCGGCGAGGCAGGCCGCGCAGCAGCCGCACCCCGGAGGCGAGCGTCGTTCCGAGGTCACTCATCGAATACCTCCAGTGTGGAGACCCGAGCCTTGGCTCTGGGAAATGAAGGCGCGGCGGAACGGGAATCCCGCTCCGCCGCGCCAGAGCAATCGATGCCCGACCGGCCGGGGCCGGGAGAGCGGCGTGTGCCGCGCCTTCCCCCCTCCCGGCCCTGGCCGGTTCGGCACCTTCCGGAAGGAAGGCGCTTGTCAGCCGAGGTACCTCCGGCGGGTCCGCACTCCGGGAGAGGTCTCTCTCCCGGACGTCTGACCTGCCTTCCGGCATCCACGGCAGGTGGAGCGCCGCCCTGGACGGGGTCTGTTCCCACCCGGGGCGGCGAGTCTGTCGCCGGTCGGCCCACCACTCGCCGACCTGGCCCTGGTCGTCGCGCCAGGACGGGGTCACCGGCCGCCGGCGACCTCGCCCGGCTCGGCGCCCTCGAACGGGAGGTCGTCGACATCGATCCTGGACATGCCCGGCTCCTCCGCGGATCGGGCGCGGTGTTCCTCGTCGAGTGCGGCGCCCGGTGCCTTCCCTTACGTCGAAGACGCTAGCCACCGGCTCTTGTGGTCATCTGAAAGTTGACTTGGTAACCACTGACAGTGCTGGTCACGACGGCGAACGGGCAGGTGTGGCAGGGGGGACCGGCGGAGCGGGACGAAGGTTCTTACTCGCCCGTGCCGCAACTGTGTGCACTTCTGTCACTCGGGTGAGCGCCCGTTTGGCGAACAGGACGCCGACATTCTGGAATGATCGCGTAGATATCCTGTCGGACATCGAGACTGACGGACAGTGACTGATGCCCCCCATCGATCAAATCACCACCTTCGCATCCGACCAGCCGGTGTTAACGATCATCATCGGCGTGTTCGCTCTCGTCCTCCTGGTCGTGGCCTACTTCGCGCTCCGCGCCGTCCAGCGAATGGCGGTCCGCTTCTTCCACTCTCATGTCGCGCCCCGTCCGGTGGAGGACATCCTCACCATCGTCGCCGCCAGCATCGCCACGGGCGTCTCCGCCCAGGGCATGTGGCGCTTCTCCGGTGACGTGCTCGGCTTCGACGGCCCGCTGCGGCTGCTGCTCTTCGCCTTCATCGAGGTCGCCGTCATCACCAGCGCGGTCCGGGCCCGCCGCAACATGCGGGAGAACTTCTCGGCCGGTATCGACGGCATCGCGGTGTGGGCGCTCACCGGCCTGACCGCGGTGCTGTCCAGCATGGACGCCCGCAGCATGGCCGAGGCCATCTTCCGGCTCGCCGCGCCCCTGGTGGCGGCGTGGCTCTGGGAGCGCGGCATGGCGATCGAACGCCACCGGATCAGCGGGCGCTCGCGCATCAACTGGCGGCTCACCCCCGAGCGGGCGCTGGTCCGCATCGGGCTGGCCGAGGTCAGCGACCGTACGGCGAGTGAGGTCGACGCCCACCGCAGGCTGACCCGGGTCGCGCTGGCGGCCAAGCGCGCCCGCGCGCTCCGCGAGTCCGGGGCGTCCGACCGGAAGATGCGCGCGGCCCTCACCAAGCTGGACCGTGCCATGGACCGGGCGGTGGAGCACACCGGCCTGGCCGTCGACTCGGTACGCCAGGAGGCACTGCTCTCCCAGATCGGCGCCCTCTACAACACCTCCGCGCTGATCGACCTGACCCCGCCGGTGCCGTGGGACCCGGAGCCCGAGCCGATGCGCCCCGCGGTGGCCGCGGGA
This sequence comes from Streptosporangium sp. NPDC049248, assembly GCF_040678965.1. Taxonomy (NCBI): domain Bacteria; kingdom Bacillati; phylum Actinomycetota; class Actinomycetes; order Streptosporangiales; family Streptosporangiaceae; genus Streptosporangium; species Streptosporangium sp. NPDC049248. The sequence continues at coordinate 119,500 of NZ_JBFAQY010000025.1, read as the reverse complement.
CGATCGGTCATCGACGACGATGACGACGAGATCCAGGTGCTGGACGGACCGCCGCCGGTCGTCGACACGGCGCAGCGCGCGGCCCTGATGCGTGCCGCGCGGGAGTACTGGGACAAGCAGATCGAGCGGAGGTTCGTGCCCCGGGCGACGGACATCGCCCACGAGACCGGCGTCTCCCTGGCCACCGCCCGCGAGTACCGGGCGCTGTGGAAGCTGGAGCCCAAGGCTCACGCGCTGCTGGAGGCGGCCTTCCACGAGCACGGGATCATCGACACCGGCACCTTCCCCGCCATCGAGACCGAGCAGGTCCTGACCGTGAACGGCTCCTCCGCCGCTCGCTGACCTCGCGCGGAACGGTGTACCGCAACACGGCACACCTCGCCACCGCCCCCCCGTCCGCGTACCCCGGACGGGGGGCGGTCCGCGTCGCGGGCCGCCCGCGCACATCGGCTCAGGTCGACTCGCGCACGATGAGGTCGGTGGGCAGTATCACCGGCTCCACGTGCTCGGCGCCGTCGATCAGGGCGAGCAGCAGGCGGACCGTCTCCTCGGCGACCCGTTCCAGGGGCTGGCGGATGGTGGTGAGCGGCGGATGGGTGGTGAGCGCCACCGCCGAGTCGTCGAAGCCGCCCACCGCGACGTCCTCGGGCACCCGTCGCCCGGCGGCGCGCAGCGCGGCGAGCGCGCCCGCGGCCATCAGGTCGGAGGCGACGAACACCGCGTCGATGTCGGGGGCACGTTCCAGCAGCCGGGCCATCGCGCTCTCCCCGCCCAGCTGGGTCCAGTCGCCGTGCTCGATCAGCCTTTTGGAGGCCTTGCGGCCGAGTACGTCGGCGAACCCCTCCAGCCGCTGGCTGCCGCCAGGAGTGTCCATGGGGCCGGTGATGGTGGCGATCCTCCTGCGGCCCAGCCCGACCAGGTAGCGGGTCATCTGCCGGGCGCCCTCACGGTCGTTGGCCGCGGCGTAGGGGATCACGTTCTCCTTGCCGATCACCGCGCCGCAGGCGACCGCCGGGATTCCGATGGTCTCCAGGGCGTCCACCAGTGGGTCGCCCGCGTGGGTGGACATCAGCAGCACCCCGTCGGCGTGGCCGCCGCGCACGTACCGGACCACCCGCTCGCGGTCGCCGTCGTCTCCGGCCATCATGATGACCAGGGAAACGTCGCGCGTCGCCAGCCGGCGGATGGCGACGCGGATGGTCGTGCTGTAGTTCGGGTCCTCGAAGACCTTCTCCTGCGGCTCTGAGAGCACCATGACGACCGACCCCGAGCGCTGGGTGACCAGGCTCCTGGCGTTGCGGTTGACGATGTAGCCGGTCTCGGTGATGGCCCGCCTGACCGCGGCGTGCGCCGCGGGACTGACGTACCGGTCGTCGTTGAGCACCCGGGAGACCGTTCCCCGGGAGACCCCTGCCACCGCCGCGACGTCATGGATGGTCGGACGCTTCGCCATGCTCCCCATTTTCCCCTCGACCGGCCGCGTCCCGGACCCACCCGGTACGGCACGGCCACTAGCTTTTCACGGCCCCGCCGGCCAGGTCGGTCCGCCAGTGGCGCTGCATGGTGAGGAAGAGCGCGATCAGCGGGATGATCGACAGCAGGGTGCCGGTGAGGATCAGGTTGTACAGGGAGGGCTGGTTGGCCCCGGCCGCGAGCAGCGTGTAGAGCCCGACGGTCAGCGGGAACCTCTGGTCGTCGCCCAGCATGATGAACGGCAGCAGGAAGTTGTTCCAGATCGCGACGAACTGGAACAGGAAGATGGTCACCATGCCCGGGATCATGAGGGGCAGCGCCACCCGGCGCAGCAGCAGCCAGTGTCCGGCGCCGTCGATGCGCCCGGCCTCCAGCAGGGCGTCGGGGACGGCGGCGGTGGCGTAGATGCGCGCCAGATAGATGCTGTACGGGTGCAGGATCTGCGGGAGCAGGACCGACCAGTAGGTGTCGGCGAGCCCGATCCGGGAGAAGAGCAGGTACTGCGGGATGGCCAGCACCACGGCGGGCACCAGGATGCCGCCGATCAGCAGGTTGAAGATCAGGTTCCGGCCCCGGAAGCGGTACTTGGCCAGCGTGTAGCCGGAGACCGCGGAGACGGCGGTGGAGAGCAGGGCGCCGCCGCCGGCGTACAACAGCGTGTTGAGCATCCACAGCCAGAACACGCCGTCGCGGTAGGCGGCCAGGTCGGCGAGGTTGGTGAGCAGCCCGGTGCCGGGAGCGAAGGTCGAGGTGGAGAAGAGCTCCGCCTTCGACTTGGTGGCGGCGACCAGCACCCAGCTGACCGGCAGCAGGCAGTAGAGCGCGCCCAGCAGCAGGATCGCGGTCGGTGCGATCCCGTACGGGAGCCGCCGTGCGGCGGTGTGGTTCGTGCCGGCCATCAGCTCTCTCCGAAGGCGCGGTCGCGGACGACGCGCAGGAAACCGAAGGACAGGACGAGGGAGATCGCCGCGATGACGATCGAGGTGGCGGCGGCCGAGTAGAGGTCGCCGGTGACGAAGGCGTCGCGGTAGACCTTCATGAGCGGGCTCCAGGTCGAGCTGATCGTGTTGGTCAGCGGCCGCAGCGTGGTCGGCTCGGTGAACACCTGGATCGTGGCGATGACGGAGAACACGGTGGTCAGGATGATCGCGGGCAGCAGGATCGGGATCTTGATCCGCAGCGCTGTCTGGATCTCGCTCGCCCCGTCGATCCTGGCGGCCTCGTAGTAGGTCCTGGGTACGGCGCGCAGGGCGGTGTAGAGCACCAGCATGTTGAAGCCGACGCCGCCCCAGACCGCGATGTTCGCCATGGAGAGGACCACGGTGCCCGAGCCGAGCAGGTCGACGTCGAGCACCTGGCGGATCGGGCTGAGGCTCGGCAGGTAGAGGAAGCCCCACAGCAGGGTGGCGGCCACGCCGGGCACCGCGTACGGCAGGAAGACGGCGATCCTGGAGAAGCGCGCGAGCCGCACGTGCGCCGAGTCCAGCAGCAGCGCGAAGAGCAGGGCGAGCCCGAGCATGACGACGAGCACCAGCAGGCCGTAGCCGAGGACGCGCAGCCAGCCGGCCCACAGCTCGCCGTCGGCGAGCGTCGCGGTGTAGTTGTCGAGGCCGGCGAAGACCTCGCGGCGCGAGCCCTTGCCCAGGCCGAGTCCGGAGACCTTGGTGCGCCGCAGGCTGAGGTAGGCCGTGTAGACGATGGGGACGGCCATGAAGAGCGTGAACAGCGCCATGGCCGGTGCGAGGAAGAGGTAGGGGACGGCGCTCGCGGTGCGGGCGCCGCCGCCGGGACGCTTTGTCATCGGGGTCATTGGGCGAGCTGGAATCCGGACTTCCGCATGTCGGCGACCGTCGCCTCCTGCATCTTGCCGACGGCCTCGGAGAACGCGGACCTGTCCTGTACGGCCTTGTCGAAGGTGTCCTTGAAGGCGTTGTACGTCACGCCGACGTTCGGCCCGAAGGTGAAGCCCCGCGCGGTGGCGGAGATCGCGGCGGCCTGCTGCCAGAAGTCGGGCTGGTTGGAGAAGTAGTCGGGGGCCTCACCGAGCATGGTGCCGCCCTTGGCGGCGGCCGGGTAGACCGCGCCCTCCTTGACGAGCAGGGCGAGCGCCTCGGGGTCGGTGTTGAGCCAGGTCGCGAACTTCGCGGCGGCCGCCCGGTTGGCGGACTTGGCGGCGACCGCGGTGGAGGAGCCGCCCCAGAAGCCGCTGGCGTTCTCGCCGGTGCCCCACTGCGGCAGCGGGGCGATCGCCCATCTGCCCTTGGCCTTGGGGGCGTTGCTGGACAGCACGCCCGGTGCCCAGACGGCCGAGGGCCAGGTCAGCAGCTTGCCGTCGTTGAGCGCCTTGTTCCATTCGGGGGTGAAGTACGGCTGGTCGTCGATGGCGCCCTCTTTGACGAGGCCGCCCCAGTAGTCGGCGACCTTCCTGGTGGCGTCGTCGTCGACCGCGACCTTCCAGGACTCGCCGCTGATCGACCACCACTGGGCGCCGGCCTGCTGGGCGAGGCCGACGAAGGCGCCGGGGTCCTTGCTGGAGAAGGTGCCCAGGAAGACCTTGGGGTCCTTCTTGCGTACGGTGCGGGCGGCCTCGGCGTACTCGTCCCACGTCTTGGGGACCTCGATGCCGTACTTGTCGAACAGGTCCTGGCGGTAGTAGAGCATCATCGGGCCGCTGTCCTGGGGGAGCGCGTAGACGGCGTCGGTGCCGAGCGTGACCAGCCCCCAGACGCCCTCGCCGAACTCGCCCTTCGCCTGCGCCACGTCGCCGGAGAGGTCGGCCACCGCGTCGGCGGCGACGAAGGAGGGCAGCATCTGGTACTCGGCCTGGACCAGGTCAGGGGGGTTTCCCGCCTTGGCCGCGGTCAGGAACTTGGCGGCCGCGTCGTCGCCGCCGGCCTGCTTGCTGACCGTGACCTGGATGTCGGGGTTGGCGCTGTTCCAGGCCGCCGCGATCTTGTCCATGTTGGGAACCCATGTCCAGTAGGTGAGCTTGACCGGCCCCGCGGGGGCCGAGCTCTGCGCGGCCGGGGCGGCCGGCTCCTGGGCGGCGCCGGAACAGCCGGCGGCCAGGGTGGCGGCGAGAGCCGCGGCCGCCGCCACTGCGAGCCGGTTTCTCTGCATGGTTCCTCCGTGTCAGGGATGCCGTGTCGGGGGTGCTGTATCGGGGGTGCTGAGTCGGGGTGCTGAGCCGGGGCTCGGGGCCCGCCGTGCGGAAGTGTCTGTGAACGTTCACAGACTGAAATCCGGGATATCGCCCTGTCAATGCTCGTTACGCTCTTGTTAATCGCCTGCCCTCCTCGATGTTCCTGCGGCGACTCTTCCCTGAGTGTCGGGTTTCGATTACTGTGCACGTTCACAGAGATGAGCCAAGGGGGAGCAGTTGCCTGGATATCCCGTCCTGCCGGAGGGCATCGCGTACGGAGGGGACTACAACCCCGAGCAGTGGCCGGAGGAGGTCTGGCACGAGGACGTCCGGTTGATGCGCGAGGCCGGGGTGAACCTGGTCAGCCTCGGCATCTTCGGCTGGAGCCTGCTGGAGCCGGAGGAAGGGGTCTACGACTTCGGCCGGCTGGATCGGATCATCGACCTGCTCGGCTCCTCGGGCATCAGGGTCGACCTCGCGACACCGACCTCCTCCCCGCCCACCTGGTTTCGGACCGCCCACCCGGGCAGCCACCTGGTCGACCGCGCGGGCCATGTCGTCGCCGGAGGCTCCCGGCACAGCTTCTGCCCCAGCTCCCCGGAGTACGCCGCCGCCTCGGAACGGATCGCCGGCCGGCTCGCCGCCCGCTACGCCGGGCACCCGGCGGTCGTCATGTGGCACGTCCACAACGAGTACGGCTGGGCGAACGCGCGCTGCTACTGCGAGACCTCAGCGGAGGCGTTCCGCGACTGGCTGCGCGAGCGGCACGGGGACGTGGCGGCGCTCAACGCGGCGTGGGGGACCACGTTCTGGGGGCTGACCTACGGCTCGTTCCACGAGGTGGAACCCCCGAGGCTCGCGCCGGCCGGCCAGCTGACCGCCCTGCAGCTCGACTACGCGCGCTTCTCCGTCGACGCGCACATCGCCAACTTCCGCCGCGAGCGCGACGCCATCCGCCGCTTCAGCGACCTGCCGGTCACCACCAACTTCATGATCCCCAACTGCGAGCCGATGGACTACTGGCGGTGGGCCGGCGAGGTGGACGTCGTCTCCAACGACCACTACCTCGACGCCGGGCGGGCCGAGGGCCACATCGAGCTCGCCATGGCGGCGGACCTCACCCGCTCGGTGGCGGGCGGCCGGCCGTGGATGCTCATGGAGCACTCCACCGGCGCCGTCAACTGGCAGCCACGCAACCTCGCCAAGCGGCCGGGGGAGATGCGGCGCAACAGCCTCGCCCACGTCGCCAGGGGATCGGACTCGGTGCTCTTCTTCCAGTGGCGCGCCTCCCGCTACGGTGCGGAGAAGTTCCACTCGGCGATGCTGCCGCACGCCGGGACCGACTCCGAGCTCTGGCGCGACGTGGTCGCCCTCGGCGCCGAGCTGCGCGAGCTGGCGCCGGTGCGCGGCTCCCGCGTCGAGGCCGAGGTCGCGCTGGTGTGGGACTGGGAGTCGTACTGGGCGCTCGAACTGGAGTGGCGGCCCTCGGTGGACCTGAGGTTCCGCGAGCGGGTGGAGGCGTACTACGAGGCGCTCTGGCGCGAGCACGTCACCGTCGACTTCGTCCACCCCGCGGCCGACCTCTCGGCGTACCGGATGGTCGTCGTACCGAGCTCCTACCTGCTCACCGAGGCCGCGGGCAAGAACCTGCACCGCCACGTGGAGGCCGGCGGCCACCTGCTCGTCTCCTGCTTCTCCGGGATCGTCGACGAGAACGACACGATCCACCCCGGCGCCTACCCCGGCGTGCTGCGCGACGTGCTCGGCCTGTCGGTGGAGGAGTTCCACCCGCTGCCGGAGAACGGCACGGTCGCCGTCGGCGACGACGGGCTGACCGGCCGGATCTGGTCCGAGCGGGTCCGCCTCGCCGGAGCGCGTACCGTGCGCGCCTTCACCGGCGGACCGGACGCGGGCCACCCCGCGGTGACCCGCCACGAGCTGGGAGCGGGCACCGCCTGGTACGTCGCCACGGCCCTCGACCCCGGCGTGGGCCCGGACACGGACGGGGACCTGCGGGCGATCCTGCGCGCGGCCCTCGACGCCGCGGGCGTGTCCCGCCCGCGCGGCCTGCCCGACACCCTCGAAATCCTGCGGCGGGGCCGCCACCTCTTCCTTCTCAACCACGGCGACGAGCCGGTCACCGTTCCCGGAGTGAGCGGGACCGGAGTTCTCGACGGCGCCGAGTACGCGGGTTCGGCGACGGTACCGGCCGGCGGCGTCACCGTCGTCGAGCCGGCACCGGACGCGTGAGCTCCCCCGGTGCCGCGCCGGCCACCTGACCGCGGCGCGCCACCGGGGTCTTCGGGGAACTGTCCGCACCACTCCATCCCAGAGCGAGGACACATGAAGAAGATCCTGGTGGCGCTGCTGCTCTGCGCCGCCGCGACGCTCACACCCCTGGCGGCCTCCCCGGCCGCCCTGGCCGCCTCGACGGTCACCAACGGCGGCTTCGAGACGGGAGGCCCGACCGCCGCGCCGACCGGCTGGAGCACCACCGGTTCGGCCGCCGCCGACTTCACCGAGTCCGGTGGCCGAAGCGGCTCCTACCGCCTGTCCCACTGGGCCACCGGCGCGTACACCGTCGAGACCCACCAGACACTGACCGGCCTGAGCGCCGGCACCTACACGCTCCGGGCCTGGGTCAGGTCGGGAGCCGCGAGCCAGAGCTGGATCGCGCTGCGCAACTGCGGTCCCGCCGAGAGGAGGACCCACCTGCCGGTCAGCTCGTCCGAATGGATCCAGATCGCGGTCACCCAGACCGTGACGGGCGGCCAGTGCACGGTGAGCCTCGGCTCCGCCGCCGCGGCGGGCGGCTGGGCCAACTTCGACGACGTCGTCTTCGCCGCGGGGTCGGCGACGCTGGCGATCAAGGGCGCCGACACCTCCAGCCTGCCCAAGTCCGAGGCCCTCGGCGGGAAGTACCGCACCGCCGCCGGCACGCAGGGTGACGCACTGGCCATCATGCGCTCGGCCGGGCTCAACCACGTCCGGCTGAAGGTCTGGGTCAACGCGGCCGACGGCTACAACGACAAGGCACACGTGCTGGCCCTGGCGCGGCGGATCAAGGCCCAGGGCATGGGATTGCTGATCGACTTCCACTACTCCGACACCTGGGCCGACCCCGGCAAGCAGTACAAGCCCGCCGCGTGGGCGGGGTACACGCTCGCCCAGCTCAAGACCGCCGTCTACAACCACACCTACGACGTGCTGAGCGCGCTGAAGGCACAGGGCACCACCGCCGACCTGGTCCAGGTCGGAAACGAGATCAACGACGGCATGCTCTGGGAGGAGGGCCGCAGCTCCAACTTCGGCAACCTCGCCCAGCTCCTCAACTCCGGCTACAGCGCGGTCAAGGCGGTCTCCACCTCGACCAGGGTCGTGCTGCACGTGGCCGAGGGCGGCAACAACCCGCTCTTCCGCTGGTGGTTCGACAGCGCCGCCGCCAACGGCGTGAACTACGACGTGATCGGCGTCTCCTACTACTCCTACTGGCACGGCACGCTCGGCGCGCTGCAGACCAACCTCAACGACATCGCCTCCAGGTACGGCAAGCCGGTCCTGGTCGTGGAGACCGCCTACCCCTTCACCACGGGCAACGACGACGGCCTCACCAACATCATCACCGCGGCGACGCCGTACCCCGGCTACCCGGCCTCCGCCGCGGGCCAGTCGGCGATGCTGCGCGACGTGATGAGCGTGGTGCAGGCCGTGCCGAACGGCCGGGGACTGGGCGTCGTCTACTGGGAGCCCACCTGGACCGCGGTGCCCGGCAACGGCTGGGACCCGGCCGATCCGTCCTCGGGCAACGGGTGGGAGAACCAGGCGCTGTTCGACTTCTCCGACCGGGCGCTGCCCGCGCTCACCCAGTTCACCCACCAGTGATCAACGCGGCTCCCGCGGGCATCGCCGGCGGGAGCCGCCCTCCCTACGACGGGATCGTCGGGACGATGATCCGGCTCGGGCGCGAGGCGTCGTGGAACACCGTCTGGCGGGCGGGCCGCATGTCATCGGGCCCGGCCGTGTGCACGGGGATCCACCGCTGGGGGTTGCGGTCGAACCGGGGGAAGTTCGAGCTCGCGACCTGCACCCGCAGCCGGTGCCCGCGGCGGAAGAGCTGGCTGGTGGTGCCCAGCGCGAAGCGGAAGAGTTCCGGCTCGCCCGGGGTCAGCGGGACCTCCCGGTCCAGCCCCCGGCGGTAGCGCGCCCGCAGGATGCCGTCCACCACGCCGTACCCGGTGCCGTCCGGGTGAACGTCGACCAGCCGGACGGCCCAGTCGCAGTCGTCCGCGCTCGACGCGGCGTACAGTTCGACGACCACCTCGCCGGTGACCTCCAGGTCTTCGGACAGCGGCTCGCCCGTGTAGACCAGCACGTCGTCGCGGACCGCGACGGCGGCCTGGTCCTTGGGGCCGGAGTTGCGGCCGAGCAGTACCCCGGGCAGGAAGGTCGCCCCACCCGCCGTGGGGACGGGGTCCGCCGGGTCGGAGACGTAGTGGTCCGCCGGCTCGCCGGGCCCCGGCGGCTCCGTACCGAGCCGCCCGTCGCCGCCGGCCGAGTTCGCGCCGCCCTCGCCGCGCAGGAAGAAGGAGACCTCCCGCGCCCGGGAGAGCGGCCACTCGTCCTCGTCACGCCAGACGTTCGCCCCCATCACGAAGATCCTGGCCCGGGGCAGGTCGGCGGGCCGGCGCTCGGCCGCGGCGCGGAAGAACTCGGTGTGCACCGCGGTGAGGTCCAGGGCGGCCGACGCCCCGCCGTACCCGTACCAGAGGTCTCCCTGGTAGTCGCCCAGGTTGCCGTGCGCCCAGGGGCCGACGATCAGGTGCTGGCTCTCGCGGGCCCAGGGCGAGGGAGCCCGCGTGCGCAGGCCCGTGTAGTTGCGCAGCGTGCCCTCAAGGAAGATGTCGTGCCAGCCGCCGATGTGCAGCCCGGCCACGTTCATCCGGCCGTGCGCCGCACCGGGGTCGATGACCTGCCAGAAGACGTCGCGGGCCGGATGGCCGAGCCACTCCCGGTAGTACGGTGCCAGTTCGGCCAGGTCGTCGCGGTCGAGAGGCAGGCGGGCGTAGGCGGCGTGTGGGTCGCGCAGGATCTCCAGCAGCGTCTCCCGGGCCCGGTCGAGACCGGGCCCGGCGGGACGCCGCAGCAGGTCGACCGCGGCCAGCGACTCGGCGACCCAGAGCAGCAGAAACCCAAGCTGGAGGGCGCCGCCGGAGTAGGACCAGCCGTCGTGATACTCCGACGCCGTCAGTTGCGGCGCGATCGCCACCAGCCCCTCGGGGGCCGCGCTCGCCGCCAGCATCTGGGTGGCGCCGATGTAGGACGCCCCGTACATTCCGACCCGGCCGTCGCTGAAGTCCTGCGCCCGGATCCAGGCGATCGTGTCGAGGCCGTCCTCCGTCTCGTCGAAGAAGGGGTTGAACGACCCTCCGGAGCTGTAGCGGCCCCGCGTGTCCTGGACGACCACCGCGAACCCCGACTCCACCGCCTGCACCGGCTCCAGCCCGACGATGTGCTGGGCCATGAACGAGGAGGACTTGTCGTAGGGCAGGCGTTGCAGGAGTGTGGGCCACGCCCCGGAGCCCGCGGGGCGCCACACGTCCGCCAGCAGCATCGTCCCGTCCCGCATGGGCATCGGGACGTCACGCTCGACGTGGACGGTCCCGCGCATCAGCCGGCCTTTCTGAGATAGGTCTGGCGGAGCCTGTCCACCGCGACCGCGAGGATGAGCAGGACGCCGGTGGCCACCTGCTGCCAGGAGGAGTCCACGTTGAGCAGGGTCAGGCCGTTGCTCAGCACGCCGACGATCAGCAGGCCGACGACCGTACCGAAGATCGTTCCGGTGCCTCCCGACAGGCTCGTGCCACCGAGGATGACGGCCGTGACGACCGCCAGCTCCAGTCCCACGCCGGTGTTGGCCGAGCTGGAGCCGAGCTGGGAGGTCACCAGCAGCCCGGCGAGCGCCATGCAGCCTCCGGAGAGCAGGAAGCCCGCGAAGATCGTCCGGTTGACGCGGATGCCGACGAGCCGCGCGGCGACGGGGTTGGCCCCGATGGCGTACATCTTGCGGCCGAACACCGTGTAGTGCATGAGCACGTAGAACAGGGCGATGACCACCACGAGCACGATGGCGGGCATCGGGATGCCGAGGAACGGGCGGGCGGTGGCCCAGTCGAAGCCCTCGATGAAGATGCTCTGTCCCTTGCCGATGACCAGTGTCAGGCCGCGGAAGATGCCGAGCATGCCGAGGGTGGTGATGAGCGCGTTGACCCCGACCACGGTGACGAGGAATCCGTTGAGCAGGCCGATACCGACCCCCGCGAGGACCGAGAGCACCAGGGCCGGGCCAAGGCCGAGGCTCGGGGCGGTCTCGACCAGGACGATGCCGACGAAGGCCACACCGGACCCGACGGAGAGGTCGAACTGCCCGGCGACGAGCAGTAACGTTCCGGCGGCGGCGAGCACCCCGGTGATCGACACCGCGGTCAGAATGTTGCCCCAGTTGTCCCAGTTGAAGAAGTACGGCGACTGGACGGAGAAGAAGACGACCTCTACGGCGAGGAAGATCAGGAGCCCGATGGTCTCCGGGACCCGGCGTTTTCTGCGGCCGTCCGGCACCCGCGCGGCTCCTTCCCTTCCCCCGCCGGGGGAGGGGGACGCCTGTGACGTTCCGGACAGTGCGCTTCTCTCAGTCATTGATGACTCCTCCTGCGGCCTGGGTGAGGGCCTCGACCACGACGGCCTCCCCGGTGAGTTCGGCCACGGTCCTGCCGCGGACCATGACGATCGCTCTGTCGGCGAGCTCGATGACGTCCTCGTAGTCGGAGGTCGCCACGACGACCGCGCTCCCGCGCTCGGCCAGCGAGCGGATCGCCCGGTAGATCTCCTGGCGGGCACCGACGTCGACACCCCGGGTCGGCTCGACCAGTACGAGGACGCGCGAGCCCCGCTCCAGCCAGCGGCCCAGGACGACCTTCTGCTGGTTGCCTCCCGACAGCGTCCAGATCTGCTGCTCGGGATCGTCGCGAGACCGGATGCCCAGCGCGTCGTGCCAGCGCCGGTAGGCCACGGCCTCACTGCCACGCGTCACGAACGCCCTCGCGCGGGCGATTCCGCCCCAGCTCGGCGCCGCGAGGTTCTCCGCGACGGACCGGGAGCGGAACATGGCCTCGCGCTGGCGGTCGCCGGGCAGGCAGCCGACTCCGGCGGCGATGGCGTCGGCGGGGTGGCGGAACCGCGTCCGCCTTCCCCCGACGGTCAGGGTTCCCCTGTCCACGGGGTGCATACCGAAGATCGCCTCGGCGACCTCGGAGGCACCGGAGCCGACCTTGCCGTAGAGCGTCACGATCTCGCCGGGACGGACCGCCAGATCCACGTCGGTGAAGGCGTCGCCGCTGGAGGCCCGCTCCAGCGCGACCATGGCGGGTTGGTCACCGGTGGCCGCGGGCACTTCACGTCCCCGGCCGCGCTGCTCGACCGTGCGGCCGACCATGGCCTCGACGACCTGGTCCTTGCCGACGGCCGACACCCGCTCGTGCAGCACGATGTGGCCGTCGCGCAGCACGCACACCTCGTCGGCGAGACGGAAGACCTCGTCGAGACGGTGGGTGATGTAGAGAATGGCCACTCCGCGCTCGCGCAGGCCGTTGATCACCTCGAAGAGGCGCTCGGTCTCGGCGTCCGAGAGCGCGGCCGTCGGCTCGTCGAAGATCAGGCACCGTCCCTGCCCGGCGAGCGCGCGAGCGATCTCCACGGTCTGCCGCTCGCCGAGGCGCAGGCTCCCGACCGGGCTGTCCAGCGGGAGGTTCACGCCCAGCGAGTCGAGGACCTTCCTGGCCGTCGCGCGGGTCTCGCCGTTCCTGACGAAGCCGTGCCTGGTCGGCCAGGTGCCCAGGACGATGTTCTCCGCCACGCTGAGCGGAGGGGCGTCGCTGATCTCCTGGTAGATCAGCCGGATGCCGAGCCGCCGCGCGGTGGCGACGTCCCGGACGTCGTGCGGCGTGCCGTCGAGGGCGATCTCCCCTGCGTCGGGGTGCAGATCGCCCGCGATCACGCGGACCAGTGTCGACTTTCCGGCTCCGTTCTCGCCCAGGAGGGCGAGAACGGAGCCGGCGGCGACGTCGAGGTCCACCCCGTGCAGGACCTCGACGTCGCCGAACGACTTCCGGATGCCGCGCACGCTGAGGAAGGGATGTTCCGTCACGTGTGCTCTCCGAATCAGCAGGCGTACTGCGGGTAGTACTGCTTGACGTTGTCCTTGGTCACCACGGCGTGCGGCACGAGCAACTGCCCGGGCACCTTCTCGCCCTTGATGGCCTTGATCAGGTAGGGGACGAGGATCTCGCCGTAGCGCTCGGGGAAGTAGGCGACGCTGCCGATCCAGTTGGGGTGCTGGTAGATCACGCAGTTGGCCGGGTTCAGGTTCTGCACGCCGAGGTAGAGGTCGTCCGTGCGGTTCTGGGCGCGTGCGGCGGCCAGAGCCCCCAGGATGCCGTCCTCGTTGATCCCGACGACGATGATCCGCTTCTGCCCGGGGAGCGCGGTGAGGGTGTCGGTCATCAGCTTCTGGGCGATGTCGCCTCCCGCACCGCCGGTGTCGAGCTTGCGCAGGTTGCGCACCTCGCCGCAGACGCTCGCGAAGCCCTCGCGGACGCCACCCATGCGCTGCTCGTTGACCGCGCCGACCTGCAGTGCCTCAAGGGAGATGAAGGCGTCGTACTCGCAGTTGAACTTCTCCTTGAAGTACTTGCCCACCTCGTAGCCGGCGAGTTGGCCGGCGTAGGCGTTGGCGGCGCCCATGAAGGCTGTCTGGCAGGGTTTCTGCTCGATGTCCACGGACAGGACCGGAACCTGGGGGCCGGCCGCGCAGATGCGGGGGGAGGCGTTGGTGTCGGCCTGGAAGGTGATCAGGCCCTTCGCGCCGCGGGTCTTGAACAGCTTGGCGCAGTCGAGTGCCTTGGCCGCGTCAAGTTTGGAGTCGCAGGTGATCAGTTCCGCTCCGGCGAGCTTGGCCTGCGCCTCCACCCCCTTCTGGACGTCCTGCGGGAAGCCGGAGGCGAGCGAGAGCTGGGTGAAGCCGATGGTCAGTCCCTCGCCGCTGCCGGGCTCCGCCTGCTCGAACTCGACCACGCCCTCGGGGGCCTTGGGCGGTTCGGCGGCCACCTGCCCGCCGCCGGTGCTCGCCGACGTGCCCGCCGCCGGGGCCTCAGCCGTCGTCGGCGTCCCGCTCCCGCACGCGAGCGCGCCGGTGAGGACCAGGACCGCCGCGGCGGTGGCGCGGCCCGCCCGCTGCCATGAACCCTTCACAACTACCTCCTCAAGACGGCGGGATCTTTATGAAACGTTTCAACCGTCTGGCAGTGGAGGCTAGGTTTGTAACGGAAGATGCGTCAAGAGTTACCGGCAAGTTTCCAGGTCACGAAGGTGTTTCGATCCTCAATGTTGTCTCTGGGCGATTATTACGTTTCAATCGGTCCGTGCCGCGCTGTAGTACGCTGCGCTCGGACAGGCTGCGGCGACGCCTGTTCGATCCGGAGACGCGCATCTGTTTCACGCTGCGAGGGGCCATGGCGATAGCGAGCATCAAGGAGGTCGCGCAGCTGGCCAGCGTCTCGGTGGGCACGGTCAGCAACGTGCTCAACCGGCCGGAGGCGGTGTCGCCGGCCACTCGCGAGCGGGTCCTCAGCGCGATGTCGGAGCTCGGATTCGTCCGCAACGAGTCGGCGCGGGCTCTGCGCTCCGGGCGCACCCGCACGATGGGCCTCGTCGTGCTCGACGTGACCAACCCCTTCTTCACCGATGTCGCCAAGGGCGTCGAGGGCGCGGCCGACGCCAGCGGCATGATCGTCACGCTGTGCAACAGCGACCAGGACGGCCCGAGGGAGCGCCGCTACCTCGACCATCTGGAGGAGCAGCGCGTCCAGGGGATCCTCATCACCCCGGTCGAGGCCCGCAACCCCCACCTGGAACAGATCATCGACAGGGGCACCCCCGTCGTGTTGCTCGACTGCCGGACCACCAAGAGGAACCGCTGCTCGGTGGCCGTCGACGACGTGCTCGGCGGGCGCCTGGCGGCCGAGCACCTTCTCGAGCAGGGCCACCGTCGCATCGCCTTCGCCGGAGGGCCGATGACGATAAGCCAGGTGACCGACAGGCGCCGCGGAGCTGCCGCCGCCGTGACCGAGGCCGGGGTGGGGGCGTCCCTGACGCTCATCGAGACACCGTCGCTGAGCTTCGCCTCCGGCAGGCACGCGGGGGAGCAGTTGCTGGAGACGGACCCGTCGCGGCGCCCGACCGCGGTCTTCTGCGCCAACGACCTGCTGGCCCTCGGCCTGCTGCAGGAACTGTCCGCGCGGGGTCTGCGCGTTCCCGACGACATCGCGCTCGTCGGGTACGACGACATCGACTACGCCGCCGCGGCCGCCGTCCCGCTGTCCTCGGTCCGCCAGCCCCGCGAGGAACTGGGGAAGGTCGCCGCACAGCTTCTGCTGGAGGAGATCGACGAACGCGACAGCCACCGCCACCGCCACGTGGTCTTCGAGCCCGAGTTCGTGGTCCGAGAGTCGAGCGTGCGCGCCTGAGGACGCTTCGGCCGCGGTGGCAGTGAAGCCTTGTGACCGGGCCCCGTCGGGGCCCGGTCACGCTCAGGGATCGCCGTCCCGGACCGGTGCGATCGGCTCGGCTGGGTGGGGGGTGCGGGCCGGACGGGCCGGCCCGGTACCGATTCGGCTCCGTGCCAGGTCCGGGTCAGGTGGCAGACCTGGCACGGGCTGGATCAGACCGCGATCCGGCCGGCGCCGGCGCCGCCGGTCACGATCGACTTGACGCTGGAGGCGGTGTCGAGCGAGTAGGAGTAGGGGATGGAGGCGACGCTGCCGCCCGCGTCCCCGGCACCGGAGTTGACGAAGTGGTTGTTGCGGGCGACCAGGTTGGCGGCGGGAGAGGAGCCCTCGCCGCGGTGGTAGGGGTCGGGGGTGTTCTCGAAGTAGTTGCCCTCGACCAGGACGCCGGCGTTCTTCGTGGACGCCACGCCGTAGCCGCCGCCGCTGCCGACGTTGCCGTAGTAGTTGTTGTAGACGTGCACCGGGTTGCCGAAGCGGACCCGCGGGTGGCGCTGGTTGGTGCCGTCGAACCAGTTGTGGTGGTAGGTGACGCGCAGCCTGCCGGTGTCCTCACTGGCGTTGCCGTCGTCGTGGCCGAGCAGCATGGTCTTGTCGTGGCTGGAGACCCGGTTCCAGGAGATCGTGACGTAGTCGCTGGCGCGCTTGACGTCCACGGCTCCGTCGTAGCCGTTGCTGAAGGAGTTGTGGTCGATCCAGACCCGGGTGGAGTACTGGACCTGGATGCCGTCGTCGTTCCAGTTGCGGAAGGTCAGGTTGCGGACGATGACGTTGGACGCCTCGGAGATGTTGAGACCGCAGCCGGAGATGACGGCGCCGGAGTTGCCGAGGACCGTCTTGTTGGAGGTGACCTTGAGCATCCCGGAGCAGGAGATCGTGCCGGACACCCGGATGACCGCCGCGCCGCTCGCCGAGAGCGCGCCGGTCAGCGCGGAGGCGCTGCTGACCGTGGTCGCCGGGGTGTTGCCGCCGCCGGTGGTGCCGCCGCCCTGGGTCGCCCAGCCGACCAGGCCGGTCTGGCCGCTCGGGGGAGGCGTCGTGGTGGGGGTGACGGTCGGCGTCGGGTTCGAGCCGCCCGCGGGGACGAGCCGCCACTGCTTGGTCGCCACCGAGTCGCAGGAGTTCTGCTGCACGAGGGCGCCGGAGGAGGTGGAGTTGTCGGCGGTGTTGAGGCACTTGCCGCCGTTGGCGTTGACCACCCGGTAGTTCGACCCCGACTCGGTCAGGTTCCAGGTCTGGGAGGACGCGCCCGAGCAGCTCTCCTGCTGGACGGCCTTGCCCGCGGAGGTGCTGGCGTCCTTGACGCCCGCGCACTTGCCGCTGTGCGTGGCCTTGAGCTGGGTGCTGCCCCCGGACACGGCCCAGGTCTGCCCGGCGCCGCCGCAGCCGCTCTGGGTGAGCTGGACGCCGTCGGACGAGCCGCCGCCTGGAACGGTCAGGCAGAGGCCACTGCCGTTGTTCACCAGAGTGTAGTTTCCCGCGGCGGGAGCGGCGGCCGCGGCGGAGACGCCCGCCACCGTTCCCGACAGGGCGAGGGCCGCGGCGGCGATGACCGCACCGGCCGTTTTTCCGTTGAATCTGTACAGCACGGTTGAGCTCCTTGCTGGTCCGGCAGGCCGGTGCGGCCTGCGTTTCGGAGTCCCCCCAGCGAGCACTCGCCGTTCACACATGCGATCCACGGACATGTGAGCGAACAATCCACAAGTTAGGTAAGCGCTTTCCCGCTGTCAACCCGCCTGTGGAACTTTCATGACCGCCGCTGTTGCCATGCCGTTCGTCATCACGTTCCGTGACCGGCGGCGGCGTGCCGGGCGGAGAAGGTGACGGCGTCCGGATCGGAAGTCGGAGAGACCTGGAACGGAATCCGGCGCCGGCGCGGTTCCCGCCGGTCGTGTGGCCGCTTGTGTCGGGGCTCTTGAAGCCCGGCACGCCGTTCTCGCGGACACCGAGCCGGGCCGACCGGGACCCTCGCCCGCGGAAGACGGCCTGGCCCGTGGGCGCGTCGAACCGCTCCGGGGTGTCGGCCGGTGGGCTTCAGGGTGCACAGGGCCTCAGGACCGTCCGCATGTCGCGGGGCAGAACCTGACCTCCGGGTAGCGCGATGACGGCTTGTCCAGGAGGGGCTGTCGCCGCGACCTCAGGTGCTGATCGAGGAAAGCAGCCACGTACGTGCGGGTGAGCTCGGCGGCGCGCGCCGCGGGCAGGACGTCGGCGGTGGGCGTGATGCCGAGAGCGCCGGCCATCAGCGGGGCGTCGGTGAAGGACCGGTGTTCCGAGCCCGTCAGCACGAGCCAGCGCTTCCACCCGGTCAGCAGCTTCCAGTCGCGGTCCCATGAGGTGTCGCGGCCGCCGGGGAGGTGCTGCGCCGAGCCCAGGAACATGAACGGCCGGGTGAACCCGCTCTTGGGGATCCGGGCGTAGGTGGTGCCGTCCATTTCGACTCCGGCGCGCACCCGGGGATCCTTCACCATGGCCGCCATGGCGCCGGCCCCGCCGATCGACTGGCCCACCATCGCGATCCTGGACCGGTCGATCACATCGGAACCCTCCCACTTCGACGGCAGCTCGTCGAGCACGAACGAGACGTCGGCCGCCCGGCCCGCGACCACCCCCGTGCCGAAGCCCGCGTCCGTGTCGCTGTCACAGGCGAGGCATTCGGCGACCCGCCCGCCGGGCAGGGTGGTGGCGTAGCTCTCGTAGGTGTGGTCGATACCGGCCACGACGTACCCTCGGCTGGCCAGTTCCTCGGCCAGGGAGGTGAGCGTGCTCATCGGATTGGTGAAGCCGGGGGAGAGCACCACCAGCGGAAGCTTCCGCCCCGCGGGTTCGGCGCCTTTGACGGCGTTCGTGCGCGTCCCGCTGAGCGTGTCGTTCGGCACGCCCCCGATCCCCAGGTGCCTCAGGGCGAGCTCCGATTCCTTCGGCGTCATGTACGGCGCCCGCTGCCCGTCCCGCTGCTTGGTCGGATACCACAGGGTGACCTTGAGCTCGCGCGCGTCGACGTCGAGGTTCCACGGATCGGGGCGGGAGGCGTCCTTCAGATACAGGGCTGTGGTGCCGACCGGGTGGGTGCCGGTGGGGGCGGGCAGGGTGGCGGGGCCGGTAGGCGTGGGCGACGGGGCGGCGGAGCGGGGCGGCGTGGGCGCGGAGCAGGCGGACGCGGCCAGGACGACCAGTCCCGCGACGACTGCCAGGATCTGTCTCATCGAGAGGTCCATTCACTTGTCCAGCAAGGTCAGGGCCTTGGCCAGCACGGGGTCGCGCCCGGCGGCCGCGTCCTTCGGGGTCAGGGGCACGTGGTGGTCGGGCGGCACGCCGATCCGGTCGATCACCTCGCGCTTGGGCCCGAGGTGGTGCTTGGCGGGGAAGCTCAGGCTGGTGTTGTTGCCGAGCAGGTACGGCTGCGCCGGGCCGGAGATGACGCCGGCGGTTCTGGTGCCGACCAGCCGGCCGAGGCGCAGGTCCTTGACCGCGGAGCTGAAGTGCTCGCACGCCGAGGCGCAACTGCGGTCGGTGAGCACCATCAGCGGCAGATCGAGCAGTTCGACGGTGTTGTCGGTCCACAAGGTCTCGCACCTGGCGTCCACGGTGCACAGGTAGGCGGTGGCCTTTTCATGGGTGAACGCGCTCACCAGCCGGGTCGCCTCCGTGGGGCTGCCGCCGCCGTTGCCGCGCAGGTCCAGCACGACGCCGGACAGGTGCCGGCCGGTGCGCAGTCTGGAGATCGCCTTGAAGACCCTGTCCGCGGAGTCGGGAGCGAAGCCGCGCAGCCGTACATAGGCGATGTCGTCGTCCAGCAGCTTCGAGGTCACCACCTGCAGGGCGGCCAGGTCCTGCTGGTAGAGGCCGGGCTTGAGCGTCACGCTCCAGCGGCGGCCGGTGCTCTGCCGCAGGAGCCGTAACCGGACCGGGCGCGCCTCCGGGTACCCCGGATAGAGAGCGGCGATCGCGGGAGTGGCCTTCCCGTCGATGAAGGGCGCCGATCCGTTGACCGATTCGATGATGTCGCCCGGGCGCAGCCCGGCCGCTTGCGCCGCGCCGCCCTGCACGGTGGTGACGAACAGCGGGGGGAGGGCGACGCCGGGGTTGCCGTCCACCTGTGGGCCATTGACGTTCGCCAGGAGACCCAGGCCGTAGCCGTCGCCGTCGTAGTGGTCGGGCGGCCGCTTGACGTCGTGCGCCCAGCGGGCGTGGTTGTCGCCGAGGCCGGCCACGATGGCCTTGAGGGTGCCGACGGCCAGCTTGTCACGGAGGTCGGGAACCCGATCGGTGATCTTGCGGTAGACGGCTTCGAAAGCGGTCCAGTCGGCTTTCCGGTCACCCGTCAGCGCGGGCATGCCCGCCTCGGGCAGGTCGCGCCCGTTGCGGTTGAGCTCCTGCGTCAGGGCGACGAATCCGGCGGTCAGCAACGAGCGGGCGTCCAGCGTGGCGCCGCTGTAGTAGTTGCCGAGGATGCAGAAGTACGCCTGCTCGATGACGTCGATCGTGGTGGCCGTCTCCGCCCCTGGAACTCCCCGGGGTGCTGCGCAGACCGTACCGGCCGCCGTGCTCGCCTCGCTGCGCGGCGGCGCCGGCGCCGTGCAGGCTGCTGCCAGGAGGAGGGCGAGCCCGGCGGCCGCGGTCCTGATGACGGTCATGACAGGCGCCTGCGGATCCACCAGAAGCAGAACCAGGCGAGGCCGAGGGTGAGCAGGGCGTAGATTCCGGTCTCGGTCCACTGGAAGGGCCAGAAGCGCTCAAGGGGCTGGTAGGTCGCCTGCTGCCGGTAGCCGAGCCGGTTGATCTCGACCATGCAGCCGCCCCCGCCGCCCGCCGACGGTGCGCAGGGGCCCGACGTGGTGGAGATCGGGACGGCGCCTTCGCCGCCGGTGCCGAGCGTACGTCCGGACGGATCGACCAGGCTGGCGGACAGGACCCAGGCGCCCGCGTGGCCGGGAACGGCCGACCTCAGTTGAATCTCCACATATCCGCCTCGTTCCCGGTTTATGCCGATGCCGTTCACGTTCGTTTCGCCGAGCTCGAAGGTCGAGGTGATCGGAGGCATCAGGTGGGGCCGGACCAGCAGCGGCATGGCGAGCTGGATCGCGGCGAAGACGGCCAGGGTGAGGGCCATGGCGGGCAGCGTGCGGCGCACCAGCATGCCCACGGTCACGCCGAGGACGAAGGTGAAGGCCGCATACCCCATCGGGGCGATGCCGCGCGCGCCGAACACCAGGGGAGCCATCAGGGCCAGGTTCTCAGCGGCTGATTTGTCCAGAGGGTCGGACCACCAGGTCACCATGAGGCCGCACAGGCCGGCGACGGCCACGGCGGTCAAACCCATGAGCCCGAGCTTGACCGCCAGCCAGCGGCCGCGGGTGATGCTCTGGTTCCACACCATCAGGTGCGTGCCCGCCTCCAGCTCGCGGGTGATCAACGGTGCTCCCCAGAAGAGCCCGGCGAGGACGGGCAGGAGCAGCACGACGAGAGTCAGGGCCGTGAACGAGGTCTCGTGCCCGCCGAAGAAGCGATCGTAGAAGCGGTCGCAGGTGTTGTCCTGGGTGCAGGCCGCGATCCCGGCGGAGTAGTCGAAGGCCAAGCCGGGGCCGGTCAGGGCCAGGACGACGGCGAGGATAACGAGCAGGGCAGCCATCGTCGCGGCCGAGCCGCGGAACTGGCGCCAGGTCAGCCAGATCATCGCCGCACCTCCAGGGCGACTCGCCGGTCGGCGGTGTGCTTGTCCATGTAGGCCAGGACGAGGTCCTCCAGACTGAGCCGGCTGACCGTCCAGGCGGGGTCGTGGATCGGGGCGTCGGTGCGGATCACGTACGTGCTCTGCCGTTCGGTGTGGCGCGCGCAGACCACGTGCTGGTCGGCGGGGAGCCGGTCGGGATCGCGGCGCGGGCCGGTGAGCCGGTGATGGGTGGCCAGCAGCCGGTCGACCTCCCCGGCCACCTGGACGCGGGAGTCGACGAGCACGATCAGGAAGTCGCACACCCGTTCCAGGTCGGAGACCAGGTGGGAGGAGAGCACCACGCTGAACTCGTGCTCGACCGTGGCCTCCATCAGGTGCTGTAGAAACTCGCGGCGGGCCAGCGGGTCGAGCGAGGCGACCGGCTCGTCCAGGATCAGCAGCTCGGGCCGCTTGGCCAGGCCCAGGGTGAGGGCGAGCTGAGCACGCTGGCCGCCCGACAGCTTGCCTGCCCGCTGGCCGGGATCGAGACCGAGTTGCGCGATCCGGTCCCGTGCCATGGCGGCGTCCCAGCGGGGGTTGAGCCGCGCTCCCAGCCGCAGGTGATCGGCGACGCTCAACCCGGCGTAGACGGGGGTGTCCTGGGCGACGAACCCGACCCTGGCCAACTGCGCTGGGCTGCCGGCGGGACGGCCGCCCAGCACGGTGATGTCGCCCGCCGTCGGCTCCAACTGGCCGCTGGCCAGCTTCAGCAGCGTCGTCTTGCCGGCTCCGTTGGGCCCCATCAACCCCACGACGTGGCCCGCCGGGATGTCGATGGTGCACTCGCGCAGCGCCCAGCGCCTGCCGTATTTCCTGCCCAGTCCCTGGGCCTGTAGGACAGTGTTCACGCTATGTCCTCCTGAGCGGTGGTCCGAAAGGTGGTCATGAAGAGGGCCTCGATGCTTTCCTCGTCGAGGCCGGCCCGGCGGGCCTTGGCCAGCCAGCGCTGTAGTTCCAGGCGCAGCGGGCCGTGCGCGGCCAGCGAGGTGTCGGTGAGCGTCGCCGTCACGAACGTCCCCACCCCTGGCCGGGCGGCGACCAGGCCCTCGTGCTCGAGTTCCCGGTAGGCCTTGAGCACGGTGTTGGCGTTGATCGCCAGTTGCGCCACGGCCTCCTTGACGGTCGGCAGCTGGTCGCCTTCGCGCAGCAGGCCCAGCCGTAGCGCATGCCGTACTTGCTGGACCAGCTGCAGGTACGGCGAAACACCCGACCTGCCGTCCAGATGGAACTCGATCATTGGCTGCTCCATTTATCTAGCTTCCTAGGACTTTAGACTTCTGCATATTAAAGGATCATAAGGATCGCTGTCCCGGTATCGCCCGGCAGCCGAAGCGGCCCATCGCTCCTCGGTCCGGCCGCAGCCCTACGCCGGGGGCAGATCCTTCCCCTGCCTCGCCGAACGACCGCCGCGGTGAATACCCGCACTTACCGTGGCAAGCTCATGATCGCGGCCATGCTGACCTGGACCGCCTTCCTCGGTGGCCGAGGTCGAGGTGTACGCGTTTACCGCGGCGGAGCAGAAGGCTGGAAATGACGAGCGCGGGCACCGCCGACGCGGTCGAGGCCTGTCCTCGCTCGGCCGGGATCGGCGAGGCACCCAAGCGGATCCATCGCATCTCCCTGACGACGTGGGCCTGGCTCGCCTGCGCGGCGGGATGCCTCTCTGGCCGCGGCGTCGTCACCGGTCATCGCGGGAGCGAGGGCCTAGTCGACCTCGGCGCTGCCGTTGACGCGGAGCTTGCGGCGGGCGCGCTCGTAGAAGCTCGTGGTGCCGAGCCGGACCACCCACGCGGCGGCGCGCACCGCGGTGACGGTGAGCTCGTCCCCCGGCGACAGGTGCCCGCCCACCGCGCCGTCCACCTCCAGGGCCAGCCGGCCGCTCGCCGGCAGCAGGCCGAGCACGACCCGCTCGTCCGCCGACAGCACGAGGGCCCGGTTGAACGACGAGTGCGCCGCGGCCGGGACCACGAGGAAGCCCTCGACCGTCGGCGAGACGATGGGGCCGCCCGCGGAGAAGCTGTAGGCGGTCGACCCGGTGGGGGTCGCGACGATCACCGCGTCGGCCGCGTAACGCACGAAGGGGTGCCCCTCCACGGCGATCGACATCGCGGACAGCCCGTGGCCCGGTATCCGCACCAGGGCGATGTCGTTGAACGCGGTCACCGAGGTGCCGTCGGGCAGGGTGGCCCGCACCGCCATCCGGGGTTCGACCGTGTAGGCGTGGTCGTCGATGGCCGACAGCGCGAAGGGCAGCTCGTCGACGTCGATCTCGGCGAGGAACCCCAGCTTGCCGAGGTTGACGCCGAGGATCGGAGTCCGCCGCCCCGAGATGAGCCGCATGGTGCGCAGCATCGTGCCGTCGCCGCCGAGGCTGACGAGCAGGTCGGCGCGGTCGACCAGGGTGGCGCCGTCGACGGCCACCGCGCTGCAGTCGATGCGCCCGACCTCGTCGGGCAACCCGAGCACCGTGACGCTGCGGGCGCGGGCCCACTCCACGATTGTGTCGATGGCCACCTTCGAATCGCGCTGCGGGTGCAGCACCAGTCCCACGGTCTTGACCATCCCCATGGCTCACACTGTACGGCGATTCGCGGCCTGTCCCGCGCGGTGAGAACCCCGGCGAGCCGCCCGCGGCTCGCCGGTGCCCGGCGGGGACGGACCGGCTTCCAATCTGAACACACAGTGAAATGCCAGGAAAGATGGGTAGCCTGCCTGGGCATGAAGTGGCAGCGTAAGGCCAACGACGCCCTTGTCAGGCTCACCGGATTCCGGATTAACCGGGTAGGAAAAAACGGTTCGTCGGCGGACGTGAGGGCCCCTGTCGCGGAGGAGCCGTTCGGCCCGCCCGCCGACCCGAAGATCGACCGGCTGCTGGTGGCGCCGGTCTTCGTCCTCTCGCCGGTGAGGTCCGGCTCCACGCTGCTGAGGGCGATGCTCAACGCCCACTCCATGCTGCACGCCCCGCACGAGCCGCACGTGCGGAGGCTGAAAGTGGAGTTCGGCACCTCGCTGGCGGAGCGGGCGATGAAGGCCCTCGGCCACGACCGGGCCGACCTGGAACACCTGCTGTGGGATCGGGTGCTCCACCGCGAGCTGGTCAGGAGCGGCAAGACGTTCTTCGTGGACAAGACGCCGGCCAACGCCTTCGCCTACCGGCGCGTCGCCGCGTGCTGGCCGGACGCCAGATTCGTCTTCCTGCTGCGCCACCCGGCGTCCATCGCCAGGTCATGGTACGAGGCGGGGGCGGGCAGGCGGACGCCGGAGGAGGCGGCACTCGACGCCCTGCGTTACATGAAGGCGGTGCAGCGGGCGCGGGGGGCACTCAGCGGGTGCACCGTGCGCTACGAGGACCTGACCGCCGACCCCGAGGCCGAGGCACGCCGCGTCTGCGACTTCCTGGACGTTCCCTGGGAGCCGGCGATGCTGGCCTACGGCGAGCAGGCCGTGCTGGAGAAGGGGCTCGGCGACTGGAAGGACAAGATCCGGTCCGGGCGTGTGCAGCCCGGGCGCGACCTGCCGGGGCCGGAGGAGATACCCGACTCGCTCCGGCCGATGTGCGAGAGCTGGGGATATCTGCCGTCCGTCACGGAGACCGCATGACGGCGCCGGAGACCACGAGGATCCGCTACCTGCTGCTGCACGCGTACGGCATGGGCGGGACGATCCGCACGGTGATCAACCAGGCGAACGCGATGGCCGCGGCCGGCCACGAGGTCGAGATCGTCAGCGTGGTACGGCGGAGGGAGAGGCCCCAGTTCGAGATCGACCCGCGCATCCGTCTCCTGACGTTGTCGGACCAGCGTGAGGGCAGGCCCGTCGATTCCACCGGGCGGCGGGTGTGGCGGTGGATCCGGGGCAGGATCGTGCCCGCCGGCGAGTTCGCGGCCTCCTACTTCACCGAACGTGTGGAGCGGGCCGTCATCGACTACGTCTCCGCGCTCACCGACGGCGTCCTGGTGACCACCCGCCCCGCCCTGAACCTCATCTCGGCCCGCCGTGCTCCTGCCGGCATCGTCAAGGTCGGGCAGGAGCACATGAACCTGGCCACCCACTCCGAGGCGGTCCGCTCGGAGATCGGCCGCCACTACGGCAGGCTGGACGCGGTGGTCGTGCTCACCGAGACCGACAGGAGGGAGTACCAGGCGCTCCTGCCCACCACGCGCGTCGAGCGCATCCCCAACGCGGTCGGCTCCGTGCGCCGGACACCCTCCGGGAAAGACGACAGGCTCGTGGTCGCGGCCGGCCGGCTGGTCGCGCAGAAGGGCTTCGACCTGCTGATCCCCGCGTTCCGGCAGGTTGTGGACCGTCACCCGGACTGGCGGCTGCGCGTCTACGGCACCGGCAAGAAGAAAGGGCAGTTGCGCGCGCTCCTGAAGGAGCACCGGCTGGGTGACAACGTCACTCTGATGGGACGGACCGACCGCCTCGACGAGGAACTGGCCAGGGCCTCCTTCTACGTCCTCAGCTCGCGGTTCGAGGGGTTGCCGATGGTGATGATCGAGGCGATGACCCACGGGCTGCCCGTCGTGGCCTTCGACTGCCCGACCGGCCCGGCCGACGTGCTCACCCCCGAGGTCGACGGGCTGCTCGTCCCCTCCCGCGACGTCGACGCGCTGGCGGCGGCGATGATCCGGCTCATCGAGGACCGGGAGCTGCGGCGGCGGATGGGAGCGGCCGCGGCCGTCGCCGCGCACGACTACACCCCCGAAGTGGTCATGCCGCTCTGGGAGAAACTGTTCGCCGAACTGCTGGACCGAGGGCCGGAACAGTCGCGCTGACCCGATTTGCTGGCTTCTGCTGAATTTATGAAAAAATCAGCCTTTAATGCCTTCCGTAGCCCTACTGTGAGGGCGCCCGCAGGATGAAGGCGGCTGCTGATCGGTGGCGCTTCTTGGCGTTTTCCCTGTTCTGTTGGTAAGTGACGGATGCGCGCCTGAGGCGGGAAACATCGGCCGGCCTGGCGGCCAGGGGAATCGAGGCGGATCCGCGACCTGCCGGGACTCCGGTGCGGGCCGGGGGACGAAGAATAAGACATTCAATATTTTTCGGGCATTTGACGATGGAGTCTTTGTTCATTGTTGGCTCGATCGTATTCAATGCTTGACAATATATTTAAGGGCGACCCAAAATTGGGGCGTCCATGATGGCGGGTCGAATTCGGATCCGCGCGTCGGGAGGTCAGCATTTTGCCGTTTCTGTTGCGGTTGACTGACGTTTCCTCCTGATTGATTCATGTCTTCGCTTCCCCCGTTGGTACGAGCACGGATCGGTGGTGTGTGTTGTGACGGAGTTCGAGGCTGGCCGGTCGCAGCTGAGTCTGAGTACGGACGCCGCGCGTAACCTGGCGACGACGACCAAGTCGACTCCCCAGATGCAGGAGATCACCTCGCGGTGGCTGCTGCGGATGCTTCCCTGGACGCAGGTGTCGGGCGGCACCTACCGCGTCAACCGGAGGCTGACCTACACGATCGGCGACGGGCGGGTGAGCTTCACCAACGCCGGATCGCAGGTGGCGGTCATCCCCGCCGAGCTGTGCGAGCTGCCCCTGCTGCGCGGGTTCGACGACTCCGACACCCTCGACGCGCTGGCGGGCCGGTTCGTCCAGCGGGAGTTCCGGGCCGGCGACGTGCTCGCCGAGTCGGGGCAGCCGGCCGACGAGGTGGTGCTCATCGCGCACGGCAAGGTCAACAAGGTCGGCACCGGGCCGTACGGCGACGAGATCGTGCTGACGGTGCTGGCCGCGGGTGACCACTTCGGCGACGAGACGCTGGTCGGCACGGACGGCGAGTGGCCGTTCAGCGCGAGGGCGGTCACCAGCGGTACGGCGATGGTCCTGCCCCGGCACGCGTTCCTGGAACTGGCCGAGCGTTCCGAGGAGCTCCAGGCCCACCTGCGGCGGCGGGAGACCGCCACCAGCGGGCCGCAGAACAAGTACGGCGAGGCCGCCGTCGAGGTGGCCGCCGGGCATGCCGGAGAGGCCGACCTGCCGGGCACGTTCGTCGACTACGAGCTCAGCCCGCGCGAGTACCAGCTGAGCGTCGCGCAGACGGTCCTGCGGGTGCACAGCCGGGTGGCCGACCTCTACAACGACCCGATGGACCAGGTCGAGCAGCAGCTCCGGCTGACGATCGAGGTGCTGCGCGAGCGGCAGGAGCACGAGCTGATCAACAACCGCGAGTTCGGGCTGCTGCACAACGCCGACCTCAAGCAGCGGATTCACACCCGCAGCGGGCCGCCCACTCCCGACGACCTCGACGAACTGCTCAGCCGCCGCCGGAGCACGAGCTTCTTCCTGGCACACCCGCACGCCATCGCCGCCTTCGGCCGCGAGTGCAACGCGCGCGGGCTCTACCCGCAGGGCGTCGACGTCGGCGGTAGCGGGGTGCCCGCCTGGCGTGGCGTCCCCATCTTCTCCTGCAGCAAGATCCCCATCACCGACACCCGCACCACGTCGATCCTGGCCCTGCGCGTCGGCGAGGACAACCAGGGCGTCATCGGCCTGCACCAGACCGGCATCCCCGACGAGTACCAGCCCAGCCTTTCGGTCCGGTTCATGGGCATCAGCGAGAAGGCGATCATCTCCTACCTGGTCAGCGCCTACTACTCCGCGGCCGTTCTGGTGCCCGACGCGCTCGGCATCCTGGAAGACGTCGAGATCGGTCACTGAGACCGGGGCACCCGGTCCTGGCGGACGCGTTCTCCCCGGGCCCGCCCGGGCCCGGCACCTCGGCCGTTCTGGCCGCATCGCTTGTTGGAACGGCCGAGTGAGGAAAGCAGGCATGACGACCACTGAGATGAGGACGGACGGGCGGTCCGCGGACGAGGTGCTGACCTGGAGCCGGAACATGGTCGAGGCGACCCTGCGTCCGGCGATCGACACGCTGTCGGCCCCGATGAGGCGCATCGCCGGTTATCACTTCGGCTGGTGGGACGAGCGGGGCCGGCCGTCCACGGCCGGCGGGGGCAAGGCGCTCCGTCCCGCGCTGGCCCTGCTGTCGGCCGAGGCCGTGGGGGGTGCCGCGGCCCTGGCGCTTCGACCGGCGGCGGCGGTCGAGCTGGTGCACGACTTCTCCCTGCTGCACGACGACGTGATGGACGGTGACCGGACCCGCCGCCACCGTCCCACGGCCTGGGCCGTCTTCGGGATCAGCCCGGCCATCCTGGCCGGTGACGCGCTGCTGACGCTGGCCTTCGGCGTGCTCGCGACCGGCGGGCACGCGATCACCGCCGAGGCGACACGGGTCTTCGGCACCGCGGTCCAGGAACTGCTTGAGGGGCAGAGCGCGGACGTCGCGTTCGAGGGACGTCACGATGTCGGGCCGGCCGAGTGCCTGGGCATGGCGGCCGGCAAGACCGGTGCCCTGCTGGGGTGCGCCTGCGGGCTCGGCGCCCTGTTCGGGGGTGGCGGCCCGGAGCAGGTCGAGCACCTCACCGCCTTCGGCAGGGACCTGGGGCTGGCGTTCCAGCTCGTCGACGACCTGCTGGGCATCTGGGGAGATCCCGAGGTGACGGGCAAGCCGGCCCACTCGGATCTGCGCAGCCGGAAGAAGTCCATTCCGGTCGTCGCCGCCCTGACCTCGGGCACCCCCGCCGGGCATGAGCTGGCCGGTCTCTACCACCGGGAGCGGCCGCTCTCCGACGCCGACCTGGTCCGCGCGGCCGAGCTCGTCGAGACGGCAGGGGGGCGGGCCTGGACCCAGCGGGAGGCCGATGAGCTGCTCGCGCGGGCCCTGCGTCACCTGGGATCCGCGGGCGCGCTGCCCCGGCCCGCCGCCGAACTGGCCGCGCTCGCCCGTCTCGTCACCCGCCGCGACCGCTGACCGGGACCGTCACAGGTTCACGTCATCTGCCACGACCGTGCCGGAGCCGTTCCACGGTCCCGGCACGGTCGTGGCCGGGCCGGATGATCCCCGCGGGGCACCCGCGTCCGGATGGCCCCTGACGGCGCCCGCGGCTCAGACGAAGGCGCCGATACCGGTGATCGCCCGCCCCACGATCAGGCTGTTGATCTCGCGTGTCCCCTCGTACGAGTAGATCGCCTCGGAGTCGGCCACGAACCGGCCGACGTCGTAGTCGAGGACGATGCCGTTGCCGCCCAGGATCTCCCGCGCCCATCCCACGGCCTCGCGCATCCGTGCCGTGCAGAACGCCTTGGCCATGGCCGAGTGCTCGTCCTTGTAGACGCCCGCGTCCTGAAGTTGTGCCAGCCGCACCACCATGCCCAGCGAGCAGGTGACGTTGCCCAGCATCCGCACGAGCAGGTCCTGTACGAGCTGGAACCCCGCGATCGGCCGTCCGAACTGCTCACGTGTCTTGGCGTACTCCAGTGCGAGCTCGTAGGCGCCCATCATGCAGCCCACCGCCTGCCAGGCCACGCCTCCCCGGGTCTGCCGCAGGATCGTGGCGGTGTCACGGAAGCCGTTCGCCCTCTCCAGCCGGTTGATCTCCGGCACCAGGCAGTTGGTGAGCGTGATATCGGCGTTCTGCACGGTCCGCAGGGCTATCTTGTTCTCGATCTTCGTCGCGGCGAAGCCGGGCGTGCCCTTCTCCACCACGAATCCCTTGACCTGGCCGTCGGCCTCGTCCTTGGCCCAGACCACGATCAGGTCGGCGAAGGTCGCGTTGCCGATCCAGCGCTTGGCGCCGTTGAGCACCCACACGTCGCCCTCACGCCTGGCCGTCGTGCGCAGCCCCGCCGCGACGTCGGAACCCCCCTCGGGCTCGGTCAGCGCGAACGCCCCGATCTTCTCCATCGCCGCCATCGGCGGCAGCCACCGCTCCCGCTGCTCGTCCGACCCCAGCCGGTCGACGCTGCCCATCGCCAGGCCGTTGTGAACGCCGAAGAAAGTGCCCATGGACGGGTCCACCCGATTCATCTCCAGCACCACGAACCCGGTCAGCAGGCTCCGCGCACCCCGATAGGGCAGGCCCGCGATGTCGAGTTCGGCGAAATCGGGAATCACCTGGTGGGGAAAGTGCGCGTTGGTCCACGCCTCGTTCGCAATGGGTGCGATCTTGTTCGCCATGAACTCCCGCACCCGGAGCAGGATCTCCTTCTCGTGCTTCTCCAGTAGTTCGGAGTAGTCGTAGAAATCACCGGTCGTCATCGTCGCGGCTCCCCTCCGGTCGTCGTGCCTGCTCACCTGCCCAGGAGGTGGGGGATCAACCGGTGACACCACTCACAGACCACGGACCGGGGGTGTCCCTAACGAACCGTCAGAAGACGGCGGCGGAGGCCCGGGTCGCCCCGGGCCTCCGCGTCGGCTGCCGTCAGGCAGGACTACCGGTGGTAGCGGTAGCTGTACACGCGCACCCGGTCGGACCTGCTCCTGCTCTCGGAGAGGTCGTCGGTCCCGTCGAAGACCGCCCGGTACTCACCGCTCTTGGTGGCGCGGGCCCTGGCGTAGAACTCGCCCTTCCGGTTGGTGTCGTCGGCGGTCACGTACTTCCAGGCACTGGAGCCGTGCCTGCGGAAGTAGATCTCCACCTCCTCGCCCCGCACGTTCTTCCAGCGGTGGTCGTCGACCTGGAGACGACCGGTGAAGTAGACCCAGCGGCCCTTGCGGACGGCCTCGGGGCTGGCGGAGAACCGGTAGACGCGGGTCTCGGCCTTCTCCTTCTTCTCGTGCTTGACGGAGAAGTTGACCTGGTCGGTGACCTTCTTGCCGTCCTTGTCGTACGCGTCGGCGATCGCGACCCAGCGGCCCTCGAAGTCGGAGGCATCGAAGCTGGTCGTGAAACGCCACAGGTCGCCCTGGTGGAGGACCCGGGGCTCGCGCGCGTCCTGGGTGCGCAGCTGGTCGGAGACCGGCTTGAGGCGCAGTTCGACGCGCTCGGCCTCGGTGGTGCGGACCTCGATGGTGACCCTCGTGTCGTCGTCACCCTGCACGACGACCGGGTTGGGGTTGACGCTGTCGATGCGCACACTGAGGGCGACTCGCTCCGCGGAGGCCGTTCCGGCGGACATGAGCAGCGAGCCGCTCACGGCCGCGGAGAGCAGGCCGATGGCGATTCGTTTCATCAAGATTATTTCCTTTTCTCCCCGTTGTTGGAGGCAGCCGGGAGTGACCGCCTCCTCTCCATAAGACGGCCTAGAAGTAAGTGATGTTGCCCTAAATCGCAAAAAAAGTAGGTTTAAGTACCCGTAAGGTAATGCTTTTCTGCGGGAATAGCCAGGTCAATAGCTGATCGCCGGCACCCGAAAAAATTTCCAACAAAAGGAGATATGTCTGATTTGTCGGGAATAGGGGTCGCGGTGGCGTGTGGCGCCCTCCGGCCGGACCGGCTTTCGAATCAGACATATCGGGCATGGCATCGCGGCCGGTGAGGGCGGATAACGTTTAGGCATGAGTGCCACCATCGTCGCCAAGGATCTGGCCGCCGGACACGGCGACCGAGCGCTTTTCACCGGGCTCGACCTGGTGGTCGCCCCGGGCGACGTCGTCGGGCTGGTCGGGGTGAACGGCGCGGGGAAGTCCACCCTGATGCGGATCCTCGCCGGGCTGCTGCCACCCGAGCACGGTTCGGTAAGGCTCAGCCCGCCCTCGGCGTCGGTCGGCTACCTGCCGCAGGAGCGCGAGCGCCGGGCGGACGAGACGGTCGCGGACTTCCTGGCCCGCCGCACCGGGGTGGCCGCCGCGCAGCGCGCGCTGGACGCCGCGACCCAGGGGCTGGTCGAGGGCCGTCCGGATGCCGACGACGAGTACGCCGTGGGTCTGGAGCGCTGGCTCGCCCTGGGCGGTGCCGACCTGGAGGACCGCGCGGGGGAGGTGGTCGCCGAACTCGGCCTCGCCGTGGAGCTCGACCGGCCGATGACGGCGCTCTCCGGGGGGCAGGCGGCGCGGGCGGGCATGGCCTCCCTGCTGCTCAGCCGCTACGACGTCTTCCTGCTGGACGAGCCCACCAACGATCTCGACCTGGAGGGGCTGGAGCGGCTGGAACGCTTCGTCACCGGTCTGCGCGCCGGGACCGTCCTGGTCAGCCACGACCGCGAGTTCCTGGCCAGGACCGTGAACCGGGTCGTCGAGCTCGACCTCGCCCAGCAGTTGATCCGCCTGCACGGCGGTGGTTACGAGGTGTACCTCGCCGAGCGTGAGGTCGCCCGCCGGCACGCCCGCGACGAGTACGAGGAGTACGCCGGCACCGTCGCCGCCCTCAAGCAGCGCGCCGGGATCCAGCGTGCCTGGATGGAGAAGGGCGTCAAGAACGCGCGGCGCAAGGCGCCGGACAATGACAAGGTCGGCCGCAACTTCCGTACCGAGACGACCGAGAAGCAGGCCGCGAAGGCCCGCCAGACCGAGCGGATGATCGAGCGGCTGGAGGAGGTCGAGGAGCCCCGCAAGGAGTGGGAGCTCCGGATGGAGATCGCGGTCGCCCCCCGCTCCGGAGCCGTCGTCGCGACGCTGCGCGAGGCCGTGGTCCGGCGCGGCGCGTTCACCCTCGGCCCGGTGAACCTGCAGATCGGCTGGGCCGACCGGGTGGCGGTCACCGGTGCCAACGGCTCGGGCAAGTCCACGCTGCTCGCCGCGCTCCTGGGCCGGACCCCGCTTCAGGAGGGAGCCACCTCACTCGGTCCCGGCGTGGTCGTCGGCGAGGTGGACCAGGCGCGCGGGCTGTTCCTCGGTGACGAGCCCCTGGTGGACGCCTTCGGGGCCGCCGTGCCCGACATGGTCCCCGCCGAGGTCCGTACGCTACTGGCCAAGTTCGGGCTGCGCGCCGCGCATGTGCCGCGCCCGGCCGTCACCCTGTCGCCGGGGGAGCGGACCAGGGCGGCGCTGGCGCTGCTCCAGGCGCGCGGGGTGAACCTGCTCGTGCTCGACGAACCGACCAACCACCTGGATCTGGCCGCGATCGAACAGCTGGAGTCCGCGCTCGCCTCCTATCCCGGTACGCTGCTGCTGGTCACCCACGACCGCCGGATGCTGGACGCGGTGCACACCACCCGGCGCATCCACGTCGACGCCGGCCGGATCACCGAGAGCTGAACGGGACGGCTGCCGGCCCCTTGACTCTTGACGTAACTTTCGCAAGTTTACGCAAGTAATTGCTTCTCTTGCCTTATAGTTTCATCATGACGCGACGGCTTGCAGAAGTGGCCAAGAAGGTCGGGATGAGCGAGGCGACGGTCAGCCGCGTGCTCAACGGGAAGCCCGGGGTGTCCGAGGCGACCCGCGAGGCCGTTCTCACCGCGCTCGACGTGCTCGGCTACGAGCGGCCGACCCAGCTGCGGGGGGACAGGGCGAGGCTGGTCGGGCTCGTCCTCCCCGAGCTGCAGAATCCCATCTTTCCCGCTTTCGCCGAGGTGGTCGGCGGGGCGCTGGCCCAGCAGGGGTTCACCTCCGTGTTGTGCACCCGCACGCTGGGCGGCGTCTCCGAGGCGGAGTACGTCGACCTGCTGCTCCAGCAGCAGGTGTCGGGTGTGGTGTTCGCCGGGGGCCTGTTCGCCCAGGCGGACGCCTCGCACGAGCACTACGAGTTGCTGCGGGAGCGGCGCCTGCCGACCGTGCTGGTGAACGCCGCGGTCGCGCATCTCGCCTTCCCGCAGGTCTCCTGCGACGACGTGGCCGCCGCCGAGATGGCGCTGGGCCACCTGCGGTCGCTGGGCCACGAGCGGATCGGCATGGTGCTCGGCCCTCCCGATCACGTGCCCTCGCGGCGCAAGCTGGACGCGGCGGGGCTCGACCCGGAGTTCGTGGAGCACACCATGTTCTCCCTGGAAGGCGGGCACGCGGCGACGGCGAGACTGATCCGCAAGGGCGTGACCGGCGTCATCTGCGCCAGCGACGTGATGGCTCTGGGGGCGATCAGGGCGGCCCGCAGGGCGGGACTCTCCGTGCCCGGTGACGTCTCGGTGATCGGCTATGACGACTCGGCGCTGATGAACTGCACGGACCCGCCGCTGACCACGCTGCGCCAGCCGATCGACGCGATGGGGCGCGCGGTCGTCGATCTGCTCGCGGCCCAGATCGACAAGGCGCTGGTCCCGGCCGACGAGCTGCTGTTCGAGCCCGAACTGGTGGTCAGGGCCTCGACCGGCCCGGTGAAACGCTGAGGGAACCCGCCGTTTCGACAATCTTTTGTTGCTGGTTTTCTTTTTTGTGTCAAAGGGTTGCGGGAGAGTGCTTCAAAACAGGAATTCAGTGTTTGGGAATTTCTGAAATTTGCACTTCAAGCGTTCGTCTCCACTGCCGATCGGCCCATCGGAGGGCGATGCGCTCACTCTGGGGCGTCGTGGGGCTTGTCTGGCACTTTGGTGGTTACCCGGCCATCTACGGGCCGCCCTTTTACCGTTTCGGCCACGCTGCGTAGTTGTTGATCTCTTAAGGTGATCGCAGCGGGTGTGGAAGATCCATTACTTGCTCATCCCCCCGAAGACTCCGTCATTCGGAAGGAAGAGACCTTGGGTAAGAGATTCGCCGCACTCACCTCGGCGGGGGCGGGCGCCTTGCTGTTCATCCTGGCGGCACCGGCGGTGGCGGCCCCCAGCGCCGACACCATCGTCACGTTCACCGTGTCGGCGGGAAGCCTGGACATCACCGCGCCGAACGGTCCGATCGACATCGGGTCCGCCGCTCCCGCCGGTTCGCTCACCGGGCAGATCGGCCTGGTGACGGTCTCCGACACTCGTGGTGGGGCCACCTCGAACTGGACCGCCTCGGTGTTCGCGACGGACTTCACCGTCGGCGCCCTGAACGTTCCCTTCGCCGCGGTGCAGTACTGGTCCGGCCCGGCGAGCGCCACCACCGGCGGCGGCACCTTCACTCCCGGCCAGCTCACGGCAGGCGACGCCGTCCCTCTGGCCGGTACGACGGAGACCGCCGTGACGGCCTTCAGTCACGCCGGGGGCACCGGCGGCAGCACGGCCACCTGGAACCCCAGTCTGATCGTCAACGTCCCCATCACGGCCGAGGTGGGCGCCTACAGCGGGACGGTGACACATCAGGTGGCATAACCGGCTCGCTGGAGCGTTCATGCCGACGCTGCTGGCCGCGCTGTTCTCCAGCGCGGCCGGTGCGAGCCCGAGCACCGCCGACCCCCGGGGCACGATCGGCATCCGCCTCCTGGAGGCGCCGGTCAGTCACCGCAACGACCCACGCGCGCTCTCCTACATCGTCGACCATCTCCGTCCGGGCACCACCATCCAGCGAAAGCTGGAGGTTTCCAACACCTCCAGGAGGACCCAGCGGATCCGCCTGTATCCGGCCGGTGCCGACATCGTGCGGAACACTTTCAGCGCGCCGCCGGGCCAGGTCCGGAACGAGCTGGCGAGCTGGATATCACTCGACCGCCCCTCGATCGACGTGGCACCGGGCGGCAAGGAGGTCGCGCAAGTAAAGATCACAGTGCCGCCCGCCGCCTCGCGTGGCGAGCGGTACGGAGTCGTCTGGGCGGAGAGCATGGCCGAACCCGACGCGACCAACCCCGTGCGCGTCATCAATCGGGTCGGGATCCGCGTCTACCTCGACATCGGGAACGGCGGCGATCCGCCCTCGGACTTCCGGATCGAGAATCTGACCCCCAAGCGCGGTACGGACGGCAGCCCGCAGGTGGCGGTACTGGTCCGTAACACCGGTGAGCGGACGCTGGACATGAGCGGGACACTGTCGCTGTCGGACGGACCGAGTGGCCTGCAGACCGGGCCCTTCCCCGCGGACCTGGGAGTCACGCTGCTGCCGGGGGCCGCCGCTCCGGTGATCGTGACCCTGGACCCGCAGGTGCCGGCGGGGCCCTGGAAGGCGAGGCTGACCCTGATGAGCGGCATGGTGAAACGGGCGGTCACCGCCACCATCACCTTTCCCGCGACGGGCACGGGCCCGCCCGTCACGCCCGACCAGGACTACCTGCCCATGGCGGGGCTGATCGCGGGACTGGTCGTGCTGCCCGCGACGGCACTCGGATTCATGGCGCGCCGCAGGCGCCGGTCCGCCTCCCCGGTGAGCTGACGTTCCCGCCGGGGAGGCGTCCGGCGCCGGTCACTTCGCGACGTAGAGGACCTTCCAGGTGCCCGCGTACAGGCAGTTCAGCGAGGGCTTGGTGGCCTTGGCCTCCGAACAGACCTTCAGTTCGAGCTGGTAGAGGTCGCGCTGGGTGAAGGTGAACGACTTCGGGGTGCCGTACGAGCAGTCGACGACACTGCGGTGCTTGAACGGCAGGTTCCCGTCCGCGGTCCGGTAGGTGAGGCGGAAGACCGCCCAGCCGCAGGAGGACCCCCTGGTCAGGTCGTAGACCTTGCCGGAGATCCGGCTCGTCGCGGCGGCCGGGATGTCGGCGTGGTCCTCGCCGGAGACCGTCAGCGAGCCGTGCGTCTTGGCCTTCCGGCCGGGAGCGTACTTGACGCCCCACTGGATGGTGCGCTGGGTGGCGCTCTCCGCGGCCGTCGTGCCCTCGCCGGCCGGGCCGGTCGCGGCCTGGGCGGCCACCGGAGTGATCGATATGAGCGCGGCGGCGAGGGCGAGTCCTGTCAGGGAACGGGTGATCGTCATGGGAGGGGTTCCTTTCCGGCTGCGATGCCCACAGTCTGAGACGAGGTGCTTTCAACCGGGTTGACCGCCATCTGCAAGCGAGTATCAGCCGCCTGTCGGAGGGAAGGGGACCGGCAGGAGGTGCGTACATGGAAGCGCTGGGAATCGACATCGGCGGGTCGGGGATCAAGGGCGCGCCGGTGGACGTCGCCACGGGGCGGCTGACGCGAGAGCGGTTGCGCGTTCCCACACCGAAGCCCGCCAAGCCCAGAGCGGTGGCCGAAGTGGTGGTGCGGATCGTCCGGCACTTCGGCTGGGACGGGCCGGTGGGCGTGACCTTTCCTGGAGTCGTGGTCGACGGGGTCGCCGGCTCGGCCGCCAACGTGGACAAGGACTGGATCGGCACGAACGTGCGAGAGCTGTTCTCCGCGGAGACCGGCCTGCCGACGACGGTGCTCAACGACGCCGACGCGGCGGGCCTGGCCGAGGTGGAGGCGGGGGCGGCCAGGGGCAGACCGGGGGTGGTCATGCTGCTGACCTTCGGCACCGGGATCGGCAGTGCCCTGCTCATGGACGGCCGTCTGGTGCCCAACACCGAGCTCGGCCACCTGGAGATCAGGGGCAAGGAGGCGGAGAAGCGTGCCTCCGACCACGCACGGGAGGCACACGACCTCGGCTGGGACGAGTGGGCCGACCGGGTGGCCGAGTATCTCGAACACCTTGAGGTGCTCTTCTCTCCCTCGCTGTTCGTCATCGGCGGAGGGGTCAGCAGGAAGGCCGACAGGTTCCTGCCCCGGATCAGGATACGCACCCCGATCGTCCCCGCGGCCCTCCAGAACGAGGCGGGCATCGTGGGCGCGGCCCTGGCGGCCTCGCGGAAGCAGTCGTCGGGATGACGGCAGGCACGCGGCCGGAGTCTCGGCCGGGCGGCTTCCGCGACGCGGTCGGCGCTACAGGTGGTGGGCGGCGATCGTGCGGGGCACCTGGTTCTCGGTGCCGGGCGGCACGATCACGAATTGCCCCATCATGCCGGAGTCCTCGTGCCGGAGGATGTGGCAGTGATACATGTACGGCGTCCCCGGGTCCGTGAACCGCCCGAACTGGACGGCCAGCCGCACCGTGCTCTTCGACGGCACGTACACCGTGTCCTTGTGCCCGCTCGCATACCCCGCCGGCTTCTGCCCATCCACGTCGAGCACCTGAAACGCCACCTCGTGAATATGAAAGTTATGGGGGTAAACGGTGTTCTCAACCTCCCAAATCTCGACGGCCCCGGCCGGAACCACCTCGTCGATGCGCGACATATCCATCTCCTTGCCGTTGATCGCATCGTGCCCGTTGAGCCGGAATCGCCGTACCGTGGCATTCGACGGCACCACGATCGGCGCGGGCGCGCCGGCCAGGCGGCCGGGCAGCCGGGGAGAGGCGGTCAGCCTCGGCGCCGCGACAATCTTCAAAAGGTCGAAGTCGCCCTCGTCGATGTCGTCGGAGCCCGAGACCGTACGCAGCAGAACCTGCTCCCCGGCGGTGAAGGCCACGACGACCTCCACCCGCTCACCCGGCGTGAGCGAGACCCGCTCCACCTCGACCGGAGCGGCCAGCAGCCCGGCATCGCCGCCGACCACGTGAAACGAGCGGCCGTCGGCGAACGTCAGGTGATACATCCGCGCGTTCGACCCGTTGAGGATCCGGAACCGCACCCGCTCGGTCCCCACGTTCAGAAAACCCCTGTGTGTGCCGTTGACCAGCATGTGGTCACCCAGGATGCCGAAGGTGCCCTTCAACGGGTCACCGGTCGGCGAGCCGTCCTCCGCGAGGTTCTTGTCCTGCAGGATGAGAGGAATGTCATCGACCCCATATCGCGAGGGAAGCCCCGCCTCGCCCCGGTCGTCATCGACGATGAACATGCCGGCGAGGCCCCGGTAGACGTGTCTGGCGGTCTGACCGTGCGGGTGCGGGTGGTACCAGGACGTGGCGGCGGGCTGGTCAATGGTCCAGTGCGGGTTCCAGGTCGCGCCCGGTTCGATCGGCTGGTGCGGACCGCCGTCCATTTTCGCGGGCAGCCGCATCCCGTGCCAGTGCACGGTGCTGACTTCGTCCAGCCGGTTGGTGACCGTCATCCGGATCTCGTCGCCGCGGGCCGCCCGGATCGTCGGCCCGAGGAGCGGGCCGTTGAACCCCCAGGTCTCGACCGGCCTGCCGGGCAGGAACTCGCTCAGGCCGCGCCGCATCGTCAGCGTGAATCTCCGCGTCCCGTCCTTGTCCACCTTGGGGTCGAGCAGAGGTGGAACGCGCAACTCGGTGCGGAAGGTGGTCGGATCGCTCGCGGAGGCGGAGCCGCAGGCCGAGGCGAGGCCCGAGAGCGCGGCGGCCGCGAGGAACTGTCGACGGTTCATGGTCCCCGGTTGGTCTGTCGTGTCGGTGTGGCGGACCAACTGTGCGGCACCGGGCGCTTGCCCGCACAGTCGCCGGGGTCACCTTGTGGGCGTGAGATTCTCATGATCGACCGGGGTGCGGGCGAGGAGTTCGAAGCGGTCGCCGGTCCGGGTGGTGGTGAGCTCGCCGCCGACGGCGGCCAGGCGGGCGCGCAGACTGCGCAGTCCCGTGCCGGGCTCGTCGGACACGGAGTCGGACACGGAGTTGGAAACGGGGGCGGCGCGGTCGTTGGCCACGCGCAGCCGTACGCGGCCGTCCTCGACGGCGATCTCGATCACGCACTCGTACGGGGTGCTGTGCCGGAGCACGTTGGTGACCGCCTCGCGCAGCACCACCGCGAGCACGGGCTCGGCCGGCCCGGTCACGGGAGCGGCGTCGATCCGTACGGTGGCTCCCGCCGACTCCAGCACGGCTCTGGCGGAGTCGGTCTCCGCGGCCAGCGACAGGCGCCGGTCCGGTGCGCTCAGCCGGGCGGTGTCCGAGAGCGCGGTCCGCGCCGACTCCGTCACCCGTTCGAGCTGTTCCGCCGCCCTGCCGGGATCCGTGCCGAGCAGCCGCAGTGCGAGCTCGCCGTGCAGGACGATCGCGGTGAGGCCGCGGCCGAGCAGGTCGTGGACGTCTCTGCCCACCTGGAGCCGTTCGCGCAGGGCGGCCACCTCGACGAGCTCGGCCCGGGTCTTCCTGAGCTCGGTGACGAGGGCGGCCAGCCGGGTCAGTCCGTAGACCGTCAGGGCGGTGGCGAGGGTGCTGCAGAGCTGGTACGCGGCGACGCCCGGGCCCCGGGTGGACCAGGCCTCGAGGGCGGCGATGCCGCAGATCGCCATGGACAGCGGCCATGACACCGGCGTCCGCAGGTAGAGCAGGACGACCCCGGCGAAGAACCCCGACACGACGAGCCCGGACGCGTTCCCCTGCAGGAGCGGCGCGTGAATGGTGAGCGCCTGAGCGGCCAGCGTCCAGGCAGGCCCCCTGGGCCGGGTGCCCGCGCGCAGTGCGGCCAGGTGCCAGAACTGCAGACCGAAGGTCACGGGCAGCAGGACCAGGTAGCCGGCGTCTCCGGAGCCGGGATCGAGCCCCTCGTCGGCGACGAAGTTGAACAGCGACTGCCCGATGAACAGCACGTGCGTGATGACGAGGATCGGCGTGGCCAGCCGGAGGATCCGC
Organism: Streptosporangium sp. NPDC049248; assembly: GCF_040678965.1. Classification (NCBI taxonomy): domain Bacteria; kingdom Bacillati; phylum Actinomycetota; class Actinomycetes; order Streptosporangiales; family Streptosporangiaceae; genus Streptosporangium; species Streptosporangium sp. NPDC049248. Next base: position 79,495 of record NZ_JBFAQY010000025.1, on the reverse strand, counting down.
GTGTCGTCGTCGCGGGACGGGACCGGGATCGCCTCTTCGACGGCCGGCAGGGATCGGACCCGCTCCAGGGCCTCCCGCGCGACGGCGACGGCCCGGCGGATCGCTCCTCGCGCCGCCTCCGCGTCATGTTCGCGCCGGGCCCTCCGGGCCAGCCGCTCGACGGCGGACACGCTGCTCACGACCAGGCCGTGGACGTACCCCCACAGCCGTAGCCGCTCGACCTCTCCGGCCCTGGCGGCCAGCTCCGACCGCTCCCGCCGGACCCGGTCCAGCAGGTCGGTGAGGCGGCTGAGACCGTACAGCATCAGGCCGACGTTGAGGGGGGCGACGACCGCGTAGTAGACCTGCACGGGCGCCAGGTCCAGCGCGACCGCCAGGGTGCCCTCGACGAGCGCGATCAACCCGAAGAGCGACCATGCCCAGGGACCGCTCACCACGAGCAGGACCGAGGCGGCGACGAACCCCGAGCCGCCGGCTCGCCAGCTCTCGGCCTCGGCCAGCAGGGGCAGGTAGTTCAGCACGGCCTGCGCCGGCAGGAGCACGGGGGCCGGGCGCCGCCCGCCTCGGAGCGAGATCGGCAACTGGAGCGCGGCGACGGCGATGACGCTCGCCACGGTCAGCGGGCCGGACGTGGTCTCGCCGAGGTGGAAGGTCACTCGCAGCAGGCACAGCAGGCAGATGAACCCGGCGAGCAGGCGGGCCGGGCTCAGAGCCAACCGGCGCCCTGGGCGATCCGTACGGCGTGCAGCCGGTTGCGGGCGTGCAGCGTGGCGACGATCGCGGTGAGGTGGTTGCGTACGGTGCCGGCGGACAGGAACAGCGCCTCGGCGATCTGCTCCACGTCCTCGCCGTCGGAGAACCTCCGCAGCACCTCCAGCTCGCGCGGCTTGAGCGGGCTCTCGGCCGCCTCCAGCGCGGCCACGGCGAGCTGGGGATCGACCACCCGCTCGCCCGCCGCGACCTTTCTGATCGCGTCGGCGAGCTGGTCCGGCGGGGCGTCCTTGAGCATGAACCCGGACGCCCGCCCGGCGAACGCCTTGCGGACGTTCGCCGGGCGGGCGAAGCCGGTGACGATCAGCACCCGGCATCGCGGCAGTCTTCTGCGCAGCTCGGCCGCGGCGGTGAGCCCGTCGACGCCGGGTAGCTCGACATCGATCACGGCCACGTCCGGCTCATGCTCCAGCGCCATGGGCACGATCTCGTTGCCGGTGGCGGCCTCCGCGACCACCTGGATGTCGGGTTCGAGCCGGAGCAGCGCGACCAGTGCCCCGCGGACCATGTGCATGTCCTCGGCGAGCAGAATCCGGATCATCCATCGCCCCTACCGTCAGGATTCCAGCTGCGCCTCCCATTTCTACCATCTCTGGAGATTTTCATTTTGGATCATGAAGAGCCGGTGCGAGCCCGGCTGCGGTCCGGCGGTTGACGTCGCGCTGCCGCCGGGCTCAACGGGGCCCACGCCGCCGCCGAACGTGCCGAACGTCAGGTGGCGAGGAGGCCGCGGGCTTCCGCGAGGAGTTCGAAGGAGCGCAGCCAGGCCTTCCGGTCGGGGGAGGCCGAAACGGTGATCAGCTCGTCGGCCTGGAACTTCTCGGCGAAGCGGTGGAGATAGTCCGTCACCTCGGCCGGGGTGCCGATGGCGGAGTAGGTGGCCATCTGGAGGATCTGCTGCCCCGCGGGGGAGGCGAGGATGCCGTCCGCCTCCTCCGGCGTGAACTTCCGGCCCCGGCCGAGCAGCAGGCTGACCCGGCTGCGCTTCATGGCCAGGAAGTGCTCCTGCGCCTCGGCCGTGGTGTCGGCCGCGAGGACGTTGACGCCGGCGATGACGTACGGGCGATCAAGCTGCCGGGACGGCTTGAACTCGCGCCGGTAGAGCGAGACGGCGTCCTGGAGCGCGTTCGGCGCGAAGTGGGAGGCGAAGGCGTACGGCAGCCCGAGTGCGGCGGCGAGCCTGGCTCCGAACAGGGAGGAGCCGAGGATGTACAGCGGCACGTCGGTGCCCTTGCCCGGCGTCGCGTCGACGCCCGGGATCCGGGACTCGCCGGTCAGGTATCCCTGCAGTTCCAGGACGTCCTGCGGGAAGTCGTCCGCGGCCATCGGGGTGCGGCGCAGGGCCCGTGCGGTCTGCTGGTCACTGCCCGGCGCCCGGCCGAGACCCAGGTCGATGCGCCCGGGATGCAGCGTTTCGAGGGTTCCGTACTGCTCGGCGATGGTCAGCGGGGAGTGGTTGGGGAGCATGACGCCGCCGGCTCCGAGGCGGATCGTCCGGGTGTGCGCGGCCACGTGGGCGATGAGGACGCCGGTCGCCGAGGACGCGATGGTGGGCATGTTGTGGTGCTCCGCGTACCAGATCCGCCGGTAGCCCCACTCCTCCGCGCGCTGGGCCAGGGTCACGCTGGCCCGCAGGCTGTCGGCGGCCGTCTCTCCCTCGCCGATGTACGCCAGATCAAGGATGGAGAGCGGAGGAGCCATGGGGAGCAAGCCTTTCGTCGCGGGGAGGGAGGAGCGCGCCCCCCTTCGAGTGCTGTTCAACGGCGCCGGCGCTGCGGTTATTTCAGCGCCGTGCACCGGGCGGGGCACTGGGATCCACCGCCCGGTTGTCCGCAAGGATGGTTAGGGATATTGTTGACAATTTCGTAACTAATTAAGTTGGCGACTCGGGTGCCGTTCCGGTGGACTGTTGGCGATCAAGCGGACGGCCGGGCCGGGTCGCCGTCTCGCCGCGTCCCTGCTCTCCCGCGGAGTGGTGGGGCTCGTGACGGACGCCGGTGTGCGCGACATCGCCGCCCTGCGAGAGATGGGGTTCCCCATCTGGGCACGCGCCGTCTCGGCGCGGGGCACCGTCAAGGCCACCCCCGGGTCCGTCAACGTGCCCGTCGTCTGCGGTGGTCAGGTGGTGCGGCCCGGCGACGTCGTGGTCGCCGACGACGACGGGGTCATGTGCGTGCCCGCCCGGTCGGCGGCGGAGGTGCTGGCCAGGTCACGGGCCCGGATCGCGGCCGAACACGACAGGCGCGCGGCCCTGCGGTCCGGCGTGCTCGGCGTCGACATGTACGGCCTGCGCGAGGTGCTGACCCGGCTGGGCGTCGAGTACGTCGACGAACACCCCGAGGGCGCCCTGTGAAACCGCGCGTCGCCTTTCTCGGACTCGGCGAGGCGGCGGCGCGCAAGTTGCTGCGCAGCATCGTGGTCAAGGGCCTGACCGCCCTGATGGTCGAGTCGCTGCGGGTGGCGGAGTCGCAGGGGCTGGGGCGGTGGTGCTACGACCATCTGGTCGACACCCTGACCGGGCTCGACGGTGCCGTGGTCCGCGGGCTTCTCGACGGCACCGTGGCGCACAGCGTACGCCGCGTGGCCGAGATGGAGGCGGCAGCCTCGATGCGGAGGATCTGCCCGCCGACCAGGCCCGCCGCGACGACCTGCTGCTCCGGCTGATGGGCTCGCCAGACGCCGGGCAGGTCGACGGGATCGGCGGCGGTCACCCGCTGACGAGCAAGGTCGCGGTGGTGTCGCGCTCGGCCGATCCGCAGGCCGATGTCGACTGCCTGTTCCTGCAGGTGCAGGTCACCGAGGCCCGGGTCTCGGCACAGCAGACGTGCGGCAACCTACTGGTCGGCGTCGCGCCGTTCGCCATCGAGCGCGGACTGATCCCGGTGGACGGCGACACCACCCGGGTGCGCGTCCGGATCGTCAACGGCGACGGTGTGGCCACCGCCACCGTGGACACCCGTGACGGCCGGGTGAGGTACGCGGGCAGCACGCTCATCTCGGGCGTGCCCTTCGCCTCGGCGCCGGTGACCCTCGATTTCGAGGGTACGGAAGGCTCCGTGTGCGGCAGCCTGCTGCCCACCGGGTCGGTGCGGGACCGGATCGCCGGCGTGGAGGTGACCTGCGTCGACAACGGCATGCCCGTCGTGCTGATGGCGGCCGAGGCGCTCGGGGTGACGGGATACGAGTCGCCCGCCGAACTGGAGGGCGACGCAACGCTGAGGGCGAAGGTCGAGGAGATTCGCCTCCAGGCGGGCCGGCTCATGGGACTGGGCGACGTGCGCGCGACCACGGTGCCCAAGATGTCACTGGTGGCCGCCCCCCGCGACGGGGGCGCCATCTCGACCCGGACGTTCATCCCGCACCGGGTCCACACCTCCATCGGAGTGCTGGGCGCGGTCTCGGTCGCCACCGGGATAGCGGTGAGCGGGCCGCCGGGAGACGTCCTGCGGATCGAGCATCCGACCGGCTTCTTCGACACCTCGATCGAGGTGTCGGGCAGCGGAGCGCGGCTGCGCGTGCACCGGTCGGGGGTGCTGTGCACCGCGCGCAAACTCTTCGACGGCCTCACCTGGCCGCGCCAGACCTGACCACCGGCCCGCGGTCGTGATTTCCAGTACGAGGCCGCCGTGGGCCCCACCTACCCCGAGGAGATCCGATGCGGTCAGAAGCGTTCCGCGACATCGCCCATGTGGGATCCGTCGAGCTTTTCACCTCGGTGCCGGAGGAGACCCGCGACTTCTTCGTCGACCTGATGGCGATGAAGGAGGTCCACCGGGAGGGTGACTCGATCTACCTGCACTCCTGGGACGACTACGAGCGGTACACGGTGAAGGTCACCGGCAGGGATCGCGCCGGCGTCGGCCGTACGTTCCTGCGGGCGGCCGGCCCGCAGGCCCTGCGGCGCAGGGTCGAGGCCATCGAGGCGGCCGGCTTCGGCGCCGGGTGGAGCGAGCGACGGTGAGGTCGCCGCCATCTGGTACTCGGTCTGCGACAAGTCCTACGACATCGTCTACACCGCCGACCGGCGCGGCGCGCGAGGGCGCCTGCACCATGTGGCGTTCGCGACCGACACCCGGGAGGACATCCTGCGGGCCGCCGACGTCTTCCTCGAGGCCGGCATCCACATCGAGACCGGTCCGCACAAGCACGCCATCCAGCAGACGTTCTTCCTCTATGTCTGGGAGCCCGGCGGCAACCGCGTCGAGCTGTGCAACGCCGGTGCCCGGCTGATCCTGGCCCCCGACTGGGAGGTCGTCACCTGGACCCAGGCAGAGCGCGCCAAGGGGCAGGCCTGGGGGCTGAAGACCATCGACTCGTTCCACACCCACGGCACCCCCGTGATCGAGTGACGCGCCCGGCATCCCCGGAGGCCCGAAGGCGTACAGATCATGTCGCCGGCTTCGGAACCTATAATGTTGACGCCTTCAGTTGCCGCCCTACGGTGACCGAAACGGGAGGAAGGTCATGGGAGCGGACGATCTCCAAGATCTGGTCGCGAAGATCCGCCGCTCGGTGCTGACCGGGCAGTTCGCCGCAGGGCAGCGTCTCATCGAATCCGAGCTGTGCGACTTCTACCAGGTCAGCCGGTCCACCGTGCGGCAGGCGCTGCGTGAACTCGTCGCCGACGGCCTGGTCGAGGTGCAGCGCAACAAGGGGGCACGCGTCCGCACGATCTCCACCGCCGAGGCGGTGGAGATCACCGAAGTGCGGATGGTGCTGGAGGGCCTGCTGGCGGCGAAGGCGGCGGAGCGGGTGACACCCGAGCAGGCCGAGAGACTGCTCGGGATCAAAGAGGCGATGCGCGAGAGGGTGGCGGCACACGACCCGCTGGCCTACTCGGATCTCAACGCCGCACTGCACGCTCTCATCCAGGAGATCGCGGGGCAGTCGACCGTCCGGAACATCCTCGTCCGGCTGCAGGGCCAGCTCGTCCGTCACCAGTTCCGGCTGTCGCTCCAGCCCGGGCGGTCCGCCGTCTCCCTCGATCAGCACGAGAGGATCGTCGATGCCATCGTCGCCGGTGACCCGGCCGGCGCCGAGGCCGCGATGCGGGCACACCTACGTGACGTGATCACGCAGATCTCGCGATTCCAGAGCCCCGACGTCGACATGGCGGTGCTCGCCGAAGCCTGATCCGGCACGCACATCCCAGGCCTGTTCCCGGTGTCCAGGCCCGTTTCGGCATGCCCACGCGAAGGTTCGCCCAAACTGCTCACAAGCTTGGTTCTTTGTTTGGTGAAAAAATCGTTGACAATCGCGTACATGATTTACAGCGTCATCCTCATCAAACGGACAAAGAGTTGACATGACCACCACACTCATCGGCGCCGCCGCGCGCCCCGAGACCCCGACCGCGCTGCTCGACGTACGTGACCCGCGCAAGGTGTACGGCGGCGGGAACCGCAGCGTCGAGGCGGTCCGCAACCTGACCTTCAGCATCGCGCCCGGCGAGCCGGTCTGCATCGTCGGCCCCTCCGGGGCGGGCAAGACCACCCTGCTGAGATGCGTCGCCGGGCTGCTGGACACCGCCTCGGGCGAGGTGGTGCTCGAAGAGGTCGCCGTCGACCTGCCGGACGATCGCGACCAGCTCACCACCCGCTCCCTGCCCCGCTTCGCCGAGCTCCGGGCCCACGTCTACGAGCTCATCCAGCGCGCCAAGCGCGGCGACCGCCCCGCCGGCTGAGCGGGGCGGCACACTGTGCCCCAGACGGTGTCTTTTCGGCCGCGGTGACCGGATGGGGGTCCGGGCGGACGCGGTGGGCGCACGCGGCGGGCAAGGAGATCCACGCACCATTCCGGACCGGCCGCAGACAGGGCTCTGAAACTTTCATCGGGTTCGAAACCCGTTCGGTGAGGTCAGAGGCCGGGGCGGCCCTAATTCAGGGGCTCCGACGTGCAACAAGCTGTACACACGGGTGAAACATCCGGACTATGGGAGCGCTCCCACCATCGTCCTGGAGATGATCACGCATGAGAGTCAATTCGCGTCGCCACGCCTGGCGTAATCGGGCGGCGACCACGGCGGCACTGCTGGTGGCCGCCGCCGGCCTTGCCACCGGGCAAGCCGCCACCGCGCACGCCGCAGTCGCCTGCGACGTCGCCTACACGACCAACGACTGGCAGGGCGGCTTCACCGCGAGCGTGACCGTCAAGAACCTCGGTGACCCGCTGAACGGCTGGACCCTCGGGTTCAACTTCCCGACGACCACCCAGCAGCTCACCCAGGGCTGGAGCGCCACCTGGGCGCAGAGCGGCCAGGCCGTCACCGCCAAGAACCTGGACTGGAACGGCAACCTGGCCACCGGCGCCTCGACCAGCATCGGCTTCAACGGCAGCTGGTCCGGTACCAACCCCAAGCCGACCGCCTTCACGATCAACGGTGTGACCTGCGGCGGGACCACCCCCGGAAACCAGCCGCCCACGGTCAGCCTGACCAGCCCCGCCTCGGGCGCCTCCTACCAGACCGGTGCCGCCGTGCCGCTCACGGCGACCGCCAGTGACGACGGCGCGGTCAGCAAGGTCGAGTTCTACGTCGACGGCACGCTGGTCAACACCGACACCACCGCCCCCTACTCCTACTCCGCCACGGGCCTGGCGGCCGGTTCCCACACCGCCAAGGCCAAGGCGTACGACAACGCCTCCCCGGCGCTCTCCACCGAGACCGCCGCGGTCCCCTTCACCGTGGCCGGCACCTCGACCCCGTCGATCGTCGCCTCCCCGACCTCCGTCAGCGTCCCCGAGGGCGGCTCCGCGACCGTCGGTTTCAAGCTCAGCCAGGCACCGAGCGGCAACGTCACGGTCAACCTGAGCAAGACCGGTGACAGCGACATCACCATCTCGCCCTCCACGCTGAGCTTCACCACCGCCAACTGGAACACGGCGCAGAACGTGACGGTCTCGGCTGCCCAGGACGCCGACCAGACCAACGGCACCGCCACCATCACGGCCGCCGCCAGCGGCCACACCGGCGCCACGGTCACCGCCACCGAGGCCGACGACGACGGCGCCCCGCCGGTCGGCCACGTCGACAACCCGTACACCGACGCCACCGGTTACGTGAACCCCGACTGGTCGGCCAAGGCCGCAGCCGAGCCGGGCGGCAGCGCGGTCGCCAACGTCTCCACCGGTGTGTGGCTGGACCGCATCGCCGCCATCGCCGGCTCCTCCTCGGCCATGGGCCTCCGCGCCCACCTGGAGGAGGCGCTCCGCCAGGACGCGGCCAACGGCAGCAAGCCGCTGACGATCCAGTTCGTCATCTACAACCTGCCCAACCGGGACTGCTCGGCGCTGGCCTCCAACGGTGAGCTGCTCATCTCCGAGAACGGCCTGAACCGCTACAAGACCGAGTACATCGACCCGATCGCCGCGATCATGGCCGAGCCCAGGTACGCGAACCTGCGGATCGTGTCGATCGTCGAGATCGACTCGCTGCCCAACCTGGTCACCAACCTCAACCTGGCCAAGTGCCAGGAGGCCAAGGACAGCGGCGCCTACGTCAACGGCGTCCGCTACGCCCTGGACAAGCTGCACGCGATCAGCAACGTCTACACCTACATCGACGCCGGTCACCACGGCTGGCTCGGCTGGGACACCAACTTCGGCCCGTCCGCCGACCTGTTCGCGACCACCGTCGCCGGCACCGTCAAGGGCTTCGACAGCGTGGACGGCTTCATCACCAACACCGCCAACTACTCGGCGCTGAAGGAGCCCCACTTCACCATCAACACCCTGGTCAACGGCCAGAGCGTCCGCCAGTCCACCTGGGTCGACTGGAACTTCTACGTCGACGAGCTGTCCTTCGCCCAGGCGTTCAGGAACACGCTCATCCAGAAGGGCTTCAAGTCGAACATCGGCATGCTGATCGACACCTCCCGCAACGGCTGGGGAGGCTCGGCCCGCCCGGCCGCCGCCAGCACCTCCACCGTCGTGAACACCTTCGTCAACGAGTCGAGGGTGGACCGCCGGATCCACGCCGGCAACTGGTGCAACCAGAGCGGTGCCGGTCTGGGCGAGCGCCCGCAGGCCAGCCCCGCCGCCGGTCTGGACGCCTACGTCTGGATCAAGCCCCCGGGTGAGTCCGACGGCTCCAGCAAGGAGATCCCGAACAACGAGGGCAAGGGCTTCGACCGGATGTGCGACCCGACCTACACCGGCAACGCGCGCAACGGCAACAACATGAGCGGTGCCCTGGCCGACGCGCCGATCTCCGGCCAGTGGTTCTCCGCCCAGTTCCGTCAGCTGCTGCAGAACGCCTACCCGGCGCTCCCGTAGTCCGCTGATCCCGGGTCCCGCCCCCGCGGGACCCGCCCTGCGAAGCTCCGCCGCCCCCGCCGGGGGCGGCGGAGCCGTTCTCTTTTCCGGCAGGGGCGGATATTGGGATGCGGGGAAGCGGCGGGTCGGGCAGCATGAACGGTTGGGGCTTCACACGGGGGCCTTCGAAGGGCACGCGTGAGCCGTCAGGCGCGGGCCGAAAGTATCCTGGGTTTCAGTATGGGAACGCCTCCTTTGACATCTCCGCTCTCCGAGTTGCACACGCGCCTGCCCGAGCTCACGCTCCGTGACCAGCGGCGGCTACGACGCAGGCTCGACGGGGCTCGCAAGGTCAGAAACCGGGCCGCGCAGCAGAAGATCACCGTCGAGATCACCGCCGACATCGAGCGGGCCGAGCGCCGGGTCGCCCGACGTCGCGCCGGCGTTCCCGCGATCACCTATCCGGAGGCGCTGCCGGTCAGCCGGCGCAAGGACGACATCCTGGAGGCGATCCGCGACAACCAGGTCGTGATCGTCGCCGGTGAGACCGGATCGGGCAAGACCACCCAGCTGCCGAAGATCTGCCTGGAGCTCGGCCGGGGCGTCAGAGGGCTGATCGGGCACACCCAGCCCCGCCGGATCGCCGCCCGTACCGTGGCCGAGCGCGTCGCCGAAGAGCTCGACACCCCGCTCGGCGACGCCGTGGGCTACAAGGTGCGCTTCACCGACCAGGTGAGCGACGGCACGCTCGTCAAGGTCATGACGGACGGCATCCTGCTGGCCGAGCTGCAGAACGACCGCGACCTCGACCAGTACGACACGCTGATCGTCGACGAGGCGCACGAGCGCAGCCTCAACATCGACTTCATCCTGGGCTATCTCAAGCAACTCCTGCCGCGCCGCCCCGACCTGAAGGTGATCATCACCTCGGCGACCATCGACCCCGAACGCTTCTCCAAGCACTTCGGCGACGCGCCGATCGTGGAGGTCTCCGGCCGGACCTACCCCGTTGAGGTGCGTTACCGGCCGATCGCCGAGGACGACGACCAGATCCAGGCGATCGGCAGCGCCGTCGACGAGCTGTGCGCCGAGGGACCCGGCGACATCCTGGTCTTCCTCAGCGGCGAGCGGGAGATCCGCGACACCGCCGAGGCGCTCGCCAAGCGCAAGGACGCCGAGATCCTGCCGCTGTACGCCAGGCTGTCCGCCGCCGAGCAGCACAAGGTCTTCCAGCGGCACACCAGGCGCAGGGTCGTGCTGGCCACCAACGTGGCCGAGACCTCGCTGACCGTGCCCGGCATCAAGTACGTGGTCGACCCCGGATTCGCCCGCATCTCCCGCTACAGCCACCGCACCAAGGTCCAGCGCCTCCCCATCGAGGCGATCTCCCAGGCCTCGGCCAACCAGCGCAAGGGCCGCTGCGGCCGGGTCTCCGACGGCATCTGCATCCGGCTGTACGAGGAGGACGACTTCGTCACCCGGCCGGAGTTCACCGACCCGGAGATCCTCCGTACCAACCTCGCCTCGGTCATCCTGCAGATGACCTCGATCGGCCTGGGCGACATCGGGGCCTTCCCGTTCGTCGAGCCGCCTGACCAGCGCCAGGTCAGGGACGGCTACGACCTGCTCCAGGAACTGGGCGCCTTCGACCAGGGGCGGCAGATGACCCCGCTCGGCCGCAAGCTGGCCGGGCTCCCCGTCGACCCGCGACTGGCCCGCATGGTGCTGGAGGCCGACCACAACGGCTGCGTCCGCGAGGTCATGGTCATCGCCTCCGCCCTGTCGATCCAGGACCCGCGCGAACGTCCGGCCGACAAGCAGCAGGCCGCCGACGACAAGCACCGCCGGTTCGCCGACAAGGAGTCCGACTTCGTCTCGTACCTGAACCTGTGGAACTACCTGCAGGAGCAGCAGAAGGAGCTCTCCTCCAGCGCGTTCCGGCGCCTGTGCAAGGCGGAGTTCCTCAACTACCTGCGGGTCCGCGAGTGGCAGGACGTCTACGGCCAGCTGCGCCAGATGTCGAAGACCCTCGGCGTCGCCCTCAACAGCACCCCCGGCGACGAGCAGAAGATCCACATCTCCCTGCTCTCCGGGCTGCTCTCCCACGTCGGCGTCAAGGACATCGACAAGAAGACCGCGGAGCCCGGCGCCCGCCGCGGCACGAACGAGCCGCGCAGGCCGATGACCGAGTACATCGGCGCGCGCAACGCCCGGTTCGCGATCTTCCCTGGCTCCGCGCTCGCCAAGAAGCAGCCGCTCTGGGTGATGTCCGCCGAGCTGGTGGAGACCTCCCGGCTCTGGGCCCGGGTCAACGCCAAGATCGAACCGGAGTGGGTCGAACCGCTCGCCGCGCACCTGATCAAACGCACCTACTCCGAGCCGCACTGGGAGAAGAAGCAGGGCTCGGTGATGGCGTACGAGAAGGTCACCCTGTACGGGGTGCCGATCGTGGCCCAGCGCAAGGTCAACTACGGCCGCATCGACCCCGAGCTGAGCCGGGAGCTGTTCATCCGGCACGCCCTGGTCGAGGGCGACTGGGAGACCCACCACGCCTTCTTCGCCGAGAACCGCAAGCTCCTCGAAGAGGTCGAGGAACTGGAGGAGCGGGCCAGGCGCCGCGACATCCTCGTCGACGACGAGACCCTGTTCGACTTCTACGACCAGCGCGTTCCCGCGGACGTCGTCTCCGGCCGGCACTTCGACTCCTGGTGGAAGAAGGCCCGCGCCGACCAGCCCGACCTGCTCAGCTTCGAGAAGTCGATGCTGATCAGCGAGTCGGCCGGCGACGTCAGCCAGCGCGACTACCCCGACGTGTGGCGCCAGGGCGGCCTGCGCTTCCCACTGACCTACCAGTTCGAGCCCGGCACCGACGCCGATGGCGTCACCGCGCACATCCCGCTCGCGCTGCTCAACCAGGTCAACGTCGAGGGGTTCGACTGGCAGATCCCCGGGCTGCGCGAGGAGTTGCTCACCGCGCTCATCCGCAGCCTGCCCAAGAACATCCGGCGCAACTTCGTCCCCGCCCCCAACTACGCCAAGAAGGTCCTGGAGCGGGCCGAGCCCACCCAGGAGCCGCTGCTCGCGGTGCTGGAGCGCGAGCTGCTCAACCTGACCGGCTTCCAGGTCTCGCGCGAGGACTGGCAGCCGGACCTGGTCCCCGACCACCTCAGGATCACCTTCCGGGTGACCGACGGCCGCAGGCAGAAACTGGCCGAGAGCAAGGACCTGGCCGACCTCAAGCGGCGTCTCGCCCCCAAACTCCGCCAGACCCTCTCCAAGGCCGCCGACGGCCTGGAGAGAACCGGCCTGACGGGGTGGACCGTGGGCGCGCTGCCCAAGACGTTCGAGCAGCGCAGGATGAAGGCCTATCCGGCGCTCGCCGACGAGGGCGCCACCGTGGCCGTACGAATGTTCGAGACCGAGGCCGAGCAGCGCCGGGCCATGTGGGAGGGCACCCGCAGGCTGCTGCTGCTCAACACCCCGTCCCCGGCCAAATGGGTGCTCGGCCGCCTCGGCAACCAGTCCAAGCTCGCGCTGAGCCGGAGCCCGCACGCCGGTGCCGTCGCCCTGTTCGACGACTGCATCGCCTGCGCCGCCGACCACCTGATGAACGAGTACGGCGGGCCGGTCTGGGACGAGTCCGCCTTCACCGCCCTGCACGAGGCGGTCCGCGCCGAACTCTTCGACACCACGGCCGAGACGGTCGCTCGCGTGGAGAGCATCCTCAAGGTCTGGCACACCGTCTCGACGCTGCTGCCCGAGTCCCGCTCGACGCCCGCGATCGAGGACATCCGCGACCAGGTGGCCAACCTGGTCTATCCGGGCTTCGTCACCGAGACCGGCTACAAGCGCCTGCCCGACCTGCTCCGCTATCTCAAGGGGGCCGAACGGCGACTGGAGAAGGTGCACGAGGACGCGTTCCGCGACGGGGAGCGGATGGGCAAGGTGCACGACATCGAGGACGACTACCACGAACTGGTGGAGAAGCTCCCTCCGGCCCGCCGCTCCGACGACGACGTCCGGCAGATCCGCTGGATGATCGAGGAGCTCAGGGTCAGCTACTTCGCGCAGACCCTCGGCACCCCGTACTCGATCTCCGACAAGCGCATCCGCAAGGCGATGGAGAAACTCTGAGCCGGTTCCCCGCCCAGGTGGGGGGCCGGCACTGACTGGCCCAGTCGGTTCGCCCCCCGATGAGCGGCTGTCGGCCGGCACCGCTGGGTCATCGAACGCACCATGCCCTGGCTGATGCCCTACCGGCGACCGGTCCGCCGCCACGACCGCTACGCCACCCTCGCTGCCGCGCTCATCTGCCACCGCCGACTGCTCGAACGCGGCAGTTGAGGCACGGTCCTAGCGGTCGGCCACGCATGTGCCGCCGACCTGGAGGGGCAGACCACGACCACACCGGCGCCGGCTTGCCGCGGGCTTGAACTCGGTCGGGACGCCTTTAGCATGATGCGTTGTGCGACATTGGGCCACGCGGACGCATATGGGTGGACGGGGAGACGATGAGTACAGACGATCGAATCGAACGGGCCAGGCTGGCTTGCCAACGGGCCGTCTTCGTCGGCGATGTCGATGCGCTGGACACAGCGGAGCGGGAGTTGAACATGGTCGAGGCCGATCTCGCCGTAGCACGCGGCCGGATCATGCAGGCTCGTTCTCATGAGCAGCGAACCGAGAACCCCGACGAACTGGCCTTGTTCCAGCGCGCCACCGAGCTCTATCAGGGGCTCGGCGACGTACGAGGCGAAGGCGAGGCGCTGTTCTGGGTCGGCACCTACCACCAGATGTCCATGCGGGACAACGACACCGCGGTTCCCTTTCTCAAACGGTCATATGAACTTGCGGCGCAGGTCGGCGACAAGCTCACGATGTCGTACGCGCTTCGACACCTGGGATACGCGGACCACGTCGCCGGCCGGCTGGACGCCGCGCATGAGCGTTTGGAGGAGTCGACGCGGCTTCGACGAGAGATCGGGCTCTTGCCCGGTGTTGCCGCGAACCTGGTCGGGCTGGCCTACGTCGCAGCCGCACAAGGCCGCCGTGATCACGCCTTGGCGCTGATCGAGGAGGCGGGTTCGATCGCCGACGCCAGCGGCGCCCAGGCCATCATGCGCCAGGTCGAGGAGGCGAGAACGCAACTGTAGACAGCTCGGACATGACCCGCTCAACGACCAGTCACCCCCAAATGAGACACGGTTTAAAGGAAGATCGAGGTGTCCAGGTCGAAGTCGACGGGGGAGGGGATCCGGAGCGGTTTGCCCATCTCGGTGTGGGTCATGGTCCGGTAGCTGCCGTCCTCGGGATCACTGAGGACGGTCACCGCGGGCGGTGAGGCGACGGGGTCGACGATCAGCATGATCGGAATGCCGCAGCCCGCGTAGATCCGGGGCTTCGTGGCGCGATCCATCTCCATTGACCCGGGCGAGACGATCTCCGCCACCAGGATCAGCCCCGAGGAGAGAATCTCCCGATCACCCCAGAGCGGAGCGTCCACGGGGACCAGGCAGTAATCGGGAACGATGGTGTCCCGTGGCCCTTCGATGCAGATGTCGACATCGCCGGAGAAACTCTCCCAGTCGTTCTTGCTCTCCACGGGGATCAGGGCTCGGCTGAGGCATCTTGCTATACGCGCGTGCCGGGGGGTCGCGGAAGGACTCACGATCAGGTTCCCGTCGATGACTTCGGCCCGAAGGCCGCGGATAGGGGGAAGGGACTCGAAGATCTCCCTCGGGGTGCGAGGTAGCGGACGGTCCTCCGGCGCGGGTGGCTGGGGCGCGGTGCGCGGCGCGGATCGCTGAGACGCTGTCATCGATTACCTCCAGCGTGGAGACCCGATCCTTCAGGGCCGGGAGGAAATACGGCACGGTGCCGCACTTCTGGGTGGGTGGTGTAGCCGTAGCCGTCGGCTCGCTGGAGCAGGTGAACGTGGCGGTGGCCGATGCCCTGCACGGTGCCGTGCCGGGTGGTGATGTTGAAACTGCCGGTGGTGCGGACCGCGACCCGTCCGGTGTGGACTCCGGCCTTCTTGCCGGTCGGGACGGTGGCGCGGACCAGGTCGCCGGTGGCGAACCCCTTGACCTGCTTGGTCCGGGGCAGTCGCAGCCGGGGGAAGCCGTAGCGGTCGGTGCGGGTACGGGCGTAGCTGCCACGACCGGTCGCCTTGACCACCAGGACCGTCGACGGCCAGGCGGTGACGCCTCCCAGGTGGCCGACGTGCAACGCGTCAAGGGTGTGCGACTTCGGCGCCCGGGTGCGGGAGCGGTTCCACTTCGTGCGGCCACCGGAGGAGGTGTGAACGGGCAGAGCGGTCGCCACCAGGGCCCGCCAAAGCTCCCACCTGGTGGTGTTGACGGCGGCGGCGTCTCGCAGCGGAGCCTTCGCCTGCCGGAGGATCTTCACCAGGAGGGCGGACCTGCCTTTGAGGAACTCCCTGATCGGGGTGGCGTTCTTGGCCTGGTTGCAGCCGACGCACGCCAGGGTCAGGTTACTGATCCGGTCCGAGCCGCCCCGGGAACGCGGGTGAATGTGGTCGAGGTTCAACGGCACGTCCTGCTTGGCGCAGTACGCGCACGCCCGGCCCCACTTGGCCAGCAGGTATTCGCGGACCTCGCACCCGGCGAGGGTGCTCTGCTGGTACTCCACCCCTTCGAGTGGCCGCCCGGCCGCCAAGGCGTGCGTGTCGAACGCGACCCGCTCCACGTGCACGGCGGTGACCGGCGCCCAGCGGGTGAGCCGGGTCACCCATGACATGGTGCCCTCGACGCGGTGTCGAAGCGATGGCGCCAGCCACCCCTTCGGCTTGGTGCGGTTGGAGAAACGGGGCGAGCGGTAGCGCAGGTTCTTACTGCGGCGCCGGCGCCGATACCGTGAGCGGGCGGCGAGTTTGTCGCGGATCGCCGCGCCCCGGTGGTCGAGCTGGATCGCATACCTCCCGGTCCGGCTCCCGTCGCGGTCGGTGAACACGGTCAGGCCGGTGTGCTTGGAGCCGGGGTCGATACCGACCTGTACGCCTGCCACGGTGGAGTCGGCTACCGACCGGTCCTTGAGGCGGATGACGAACGGTGTGTGGCGGTGAACCATCGCCCGCCCGGCCGCCAGCAGGCGGCGGGCGCGGGCGGGGTGGCAGGGGTCGAGCGGGTGGCCGCGGGCGTCCAGGACGAACACGACCGGGTGAACCTCACGGTTCGCTCCTTCAGACGCCGAGGCGCCCTTGGGGTGACGCCGGTGCGGCGGTGCGGCCGGACCGGTCTCCCCTCGCCCAAGTTGAACACCCGTTGCCTTGCGGCGTCCACGTCCCGTTTCGTCCCCGCCCCGGGGGGTGTCTGCTGACGTGGATTCGAGGGTCCGGAGCTGAGGAAGTACTCCGGAGTCGGTCTGCCGGCGTGTGTTCAACGTAGCCATCTGGGTCGCACCTCCAGTTCGTGATGGCTGGGGCTGGTCAACATGGGGCTTCAAGTGCGCGGTGCTGCACCTCAAGCCCCGGCCTTCAGACCGGGGTCGTTGACCACCATCGACCTGTATCCCTTCGTGTTCGAACATGCACTCTAAGTGTTCCATGGGGCGGTGTCGGCCTGGGAGAAAACCGCTGCGATCGCGGATCGATGCGGGTTGCGGTGCGATCGGGAGTGATACCGGTGCCGTTATCGGAATGCGGCCGATGCTCCGCGACCGGGTCCGTGAAGGAAGTCACCGAACGCCGCACATGCGGCGGCGCAGGGATCCCCCGCCCCCGGACCTTCGTTGTCCGATTCGGCCTCGATCTCTGTGGCTCGCGTCTTCGGCATCGGATAACGACACCGGACGTCGGTCTGAGGCGATTGGGCAACCGCGTCCCCTGGTGGGGAGGAGGTCAAAGGAAGATCGAGGTGTCCAGGTCGAAGTCGACGGGGGAGGGGATCCGGAGCGGTTTGCCCAACTGGACGCGGGTGACGGTCCGGTAGGCGCCGTCCTCGGGGTCGCTGAGCACCGTTGCCGTACCAGGGGTGGCGATCGGATCGACGAGCAGCATGATCGGCACCCCGCCCGTGGCGTAGATGCGGGGTTTGTCGTCGCGGTCGGTTCGGGCGCTCCCCGGGGAGACGACCTCGGTGACCATGATCAAACCGGAGGAGCGCAGTTCCAGGGCCCCCCAGCGTGGGCAGTCCGCGGGGGCGATGACGAAGTCGGGGATGAGGCTGTCTCGGGGGCCGTCGATGCAGATGTTCACTCCGCCCACGTGTGCGCGCCAGTCGCGCTCCATGACGACCGGCTGCAACGCGTAGGAGAGGAGGGTTGCGCTCCAGCTGTGCTCGGGGGTGCCCACGGGGCTCACGATCAAACTCCCGTCGATGACCTCGGCGCGGAAGCCGGGGGTGGGGGGCAGGGCTTCGAGGAGATCCCGTGCGGTACGGACGGGCGGCAGATCTTTCGGGTCCTTCGGGGAGAGGTGGCGGGAGGGGCGTCCTCGTGCTGTCGTCACCATCGTTATGTCTCCCTCCGTGTTCGATCAGGAACTCTAAGTGTGTCATGCGTGCCCTTTGGAGACGAGGCGTATTCCTTCTGGTGCTTCCCGAGGGGGCGGCCTCTCGTTTCCCTCGGCCGATATGGGCGACGTCTGACCCCCGGCCGTTCCAACCCGGCGGTTCACTCGTCGAACATCATGAGCCGGCCCGGCGGGGCGGTGGTGTCGATGTACGGACACGCTTGTACGAGGGCAATCGTTCGGGCCTGGTCCCGCCCGGTGCCGTTCTGCTGGTCCGGGCTAGGATTCGGACGGGCTCGGGAAGGGGGCGGCGTGGTCAAGGCGCTGGTGTTCGATGTGGGTGAGACGCTGATCGACGAGACGCGGATCTGGTCGCGCTGGGCCGACCGGCTCGGCGTCACCACCTTGACCATGCTCGGCGTGCTGGGCGGCATGGCCGCGCTCGATCGGTCGTTCGAGGACGCGTTCCGGCTACTGCGGCCCGGGTTTGACGTCGAGGCCGAGCAGGAGGCGTGGAAGCGGGACGACCCCGCCGGGCTCCGGGTGAACTTCGACGCCGACGACCTCTATCCGGACGTACGGCCCGGCCTGGCCGCGTTGCGCGGGCTCGGATACGAGCTGATCATCGCGGGCAACCAGCCGCCGCAGGCCTATGACGCGCTGGCCGCGATGGATCTGCCCGTCGACGCGATCCACACCTCAGACGGCTGGGGGGTGTCCAAGCCCGATCCGGGCTTCTTCGCGAAGGTCGTCGCGGTGTCGGGGCGCGAGGCCGGCGAGATCCTCTACGTGGGCGACCGGCTCGACAACGACGTCCGGCCCGCCCGCGCGGCCGGAATGTGGACCGCGCTGATCCGCCGGGGCCCGTGGGGTCACCTGCACGCCGCCCGCCCCGAGGCGGCCGAGGCCGACCACGTCATCGACGACTTCCCCGGCCTGGTCGCGGCACTGGGAGGCAGGGCCGTCGGTTGATCGCGGACCGCTCGCGGAGTAGGGGGCGGGGTCGTGCACATCAGGCCATGTGCCTACGCGGAATCGGCTACCCGGTCGTGGATACTTCGCGGAGCCGGACACATGGCTTCGACGGCGTCCTCGGTGAGGACACCGCGAAGGACTTCCCTAACGAGCCGGATCAGTCGGGTTCGATGTGGATGGCGCGCTCCTCGGCTGACAGGTCTCCGCTGTCGGGGCCGACATCCCGGGCGTACTCCTCGGACGTCTCGTCCGGGCCGAGGCCCTCATCGGGCGCCACCAGGCGGTCCTCCTCGCGTGGGGGCCGCCGTTCGTGGTTCGGGGCCTCACGCCAGAGACGTTCGTCAAGCGTGTCCTGATGTCCGGGATCGTCCGGAAGGATCTCGTGGTGAAGACCGAGGTCATCGGTCCACTCCTCGACTTCGACCGCCTGCTCGTCGCTTAGACCTTTACGGTCCGGGGGCATTTGACTCATATTCCGGGCTTACCCGTTTTACGTCCGAAAACCCACAGGTCAGAGCATGGCTCGGCGGCCGCCGAGCCATGCCGTGCCAGGCGGGTACGGTCACCCGTCGCCGAGCCAGACGAGGTCGGAGCCGAGCCGGTACGCGGCGCTTCGCGCGCTCGTCCACCGGCCGAATCCCCTGGTCGCGCCGACGGTGGCCGCGTCGCCGCCCGGCAGGGCCAGTCCGTACGCCACCACCCGCGCCGTGATCTCCTCGTCCTCGGCCTCCCGGACCAGCGCGAACACGCGGGGCAACCCTCCGGCCAGTGCCCGCACCTCCTCCCTGCTGAGCGGCGAATCGGACTGCCAGGACAAACCGCCCCCGCCGTCTCCGGTCTCGCCGCGCCGCGAGCCCATGCCGTGGTAAACAGTCGGGTGGTCGGAACCGTTGAAGTGCTCCATCTCGGGTGCTTCCTTCCGGCATCGGGACCGGGGCGGGCATGGCCTGTCAGCGAGGCCCGCCCCGGTCTCCTTCTCTTCCTTGGTGTTCTTACGACCACGTGACCGTCCCGTGGTCGGAGGCTGCCATTTCTCGTGCTCTCTGTGATCGGGTCGCTACGTTGGGTATAGTGACACACGGTTATCGAAGTTCACAAGCTGTATTTGCCAGGCTGGCGAAGCTCTGGCCTGTACAGCCCAGCCTGGAAGGTGGGTATGGCTGCTCCGAAGTGGGTGACTCTCCGCGCCCAGTGGCTCGGCCAGCAGCTCCGCGAGCTGCGTGAGGCCAACTCTCTGTTGCTTAAGGATGTGGCCGAGTATCTCCAGCGAGATCCGTCCACTGCGGGCCGCTTCGAATCGGGGGAGTATCCGATTCGACGTCCGGACCTGCTGGCCCTTCTCGATCTGTACGGTGTGGCCGACGGCAGGCGCCGCGAGAGCCTGATGAAACTCAGCCAGGAGGTCTGGCAGAAGGGCTGGTGGGACGGATACGCCAACGAGGTCGCCGGTGCGTTCGTCGACTATGTGTGGCTGGAGTCCCGCGCGGCCGAAATCCGCTCCTTTGACAACACACTGCTTCTCGGGTTGTTTCAGACGCAGGAGTACGCGCGGGCGGTGATCGCGGCGGCGGAGTTCGGTGCCGAAAAACAGCAGATCGAGCGATGGGTCGAGTTGCGTATGACTCGCCAGGAGATCCTCCGAGGTGACGACCCTCCGCGCCTGTCGGCGATCATCGATGAAGCGGTGTTGCACCGTGAGGTCGGTGGCCCGGAATGTCAGAGGGTGCAGCTACGCCATCTGATCGAGTGCGCCGCCCGGCCGAATATCGAGATCCGAGTGCTCCCGTTCAGTGCTGGTGCGCATGCCAGCCCGACAGGTGCTTTCCGAATACTGGCGATGAGGAATCCCTATCCTGAGGTCGCCTATGCGGAGACCCCGAAGGGCGCTATTTACGTGGAATCACCCGATGCTGAGAGCTTCGTGCTGACGTACGATAATTTGCAGAAGCTCGCCCTCGGCCCCGAAGACTCGGCCGAACTCATCTCCGCAATAGCGAAAGAAATGCGGTGAACGCGATGCAAGAGCACAGCAAGCCCAGCTCCGCTGAACTGGCCGGTGTGGCCTGGCACATCAGCACGAAGAGTGAGAACGGCGGCGGAAGCTGTGTGGAGGCCGGGCCGTTGGCGGATGGTAGTGGGCGGGTGGCGGTGCGGCACAGTCATCGGCCTGGTGGTGAGGTGATCGTCTACACCCGTGCCGAGTGGGAGGCGTTCGTAGGCGGCGTCAAGGATGGGGAGTTCGACTTCCCCGGCACGTGATCCCGACGGCAGAGAAGTTGTGGTGAACGCGATGCAAGAGCACAGCAAGCCCAACTCCGAGGATCTGGCCGGTGTGGCCTGGCACATCAGCACGAAAAGCGACAACGGCGGCGGAAGTTGCGTAGAGGCTGGGCCGCTGGCCGACGGTAGTGGGCGGGTGGCGGTGCGGCACAGTCATCGGCCTGATGGTGAAGTGATCGTCTATACCCGCGCGGAGTGGGAGGTGTTCGTCGGCGGCATCAAGGACGGGGAGTTCGACTTCCCCGGATGAACAGGGAGAGGGCGCGAGGCAACCGGCGCTTACGCTATATCGGCACCATCGGGAACAACGGCCGGCTTCAGACCCGCGCCGCAGCCCTCGATCTCCGCACCCTGATCAAGCTCGGTCTGTCGCAAGGGCCGGCGTCACCAGGGGCAAAGGAGCCGTGAGTGTGGGACGCTCTGCGGCATCGAGCGCCAAAGCGAGGTCGTTAACGGCGCCGCCGGTCTCATGCCTCGATCAGGTGTCCTGATTGCCCCGAATCAACGAGAGCGAACACCTGCGCGGGTAGCGTTCCGGGAATTCGGTGCCCCGCTTGCATCCGGCGATCATCCTGCTGTTGTCTGGGCCGCATGCGACAGGCCCCCCGGCTCCTCATCACCATCATGATCGCCTGGGTCGTGGCGGCTTGCACCGCCGATGCCCCGCCACCGAAAGCCGCTCCCTCGGCGAGCACAACCGCGCCTACGAAGATGTTCGTCGAACCGTCTCGCCCCCTTACCACACCAAGCCCACCGCCCAGAAGGCCGAAAGGATCATGGCAGCTGGTGCGCACCGCCCCCCGGGAATACACCGGGATTCTCCACGACCTGGCGGTCCGGCCGGACGGTGTCGTGTGGGCCATCGGCGAAGATACCGGCACGGCCTGGATGGGCCGGTTCGAGGCGGACGGCTGGCGGCAGGTGGAACTGCCCTCGGTCAAAGGACTCGGCCTGGCCACGACGATTGACGCCCGTGGAAACGTCTGGGCCTTCATCGGGTCACCCGACCACGGGTCGGAGTTGGACCACAGCTACGCCGCACGCTGGGACGGCAAGGCTTGGCAGGTCACCGACCTCGGTCCGGGCCTGTTCGTCCAGGACGCGGTCACGGTGGGCGAGGAGATCTGGTTCCTGGCCAAGCACGGCCCGTACGACCCGGAAAGCCCTGCCGTGGTCAAGCGCCTGACCGGAGGAATCTGGGTGGACACCAAGGTGCCGATCCCGGCGGAAGGGCTCGACGGACAGGCCCCCGGCGAGGTGTGGGCGGTCGGCCGAGGCCGGGAGCGCGTGGACACCGGCCCGGAAGATCGGCAGCCGACCGCCGCCAGGTGGAACGGCCACAGGTGGGAGACGGTGCCCCTGCCCCCGCTGGAACAGCTACCACAAGATGGCCGCGCGATCTTCTGGGACGTCCTGGTACGCGGCCACGGACAGGTGTGGGCCGCCGGCGGGATCTTCGGCAGCTCGGGCGAGGAGCAACCCGGGTCGCGGGCCCTGCTGGCCCGCTGGGACGGTCGCACCTGGCGGATCGAGGTGGAAGCCGACGGGGTTCTTGAGGGAGCTGGCTTCATGGAGATCGAGGCCGACGGCAGGGGCGGAGCCTGGCTCAGGGACTCCCACGACACCTACCTGCGGCACCTGGACGCGACGGGACGCACCATCCAGAGGCAACGCCTCGACGGCGGCCAGAACTGCAGCCAGAACATCACGGCCATCGCGCGAAAGCCGGAAACGACCATGCTGTGGGGAGCCGGAGCGTATGCGGACTGTTCGGGCGGCGTGTACCGCGCCGCCCTCTATCAGGTCGACTGAACTCGGGGGTCGAGGCGCGCCGTCCTCGGGGCTGGTCACGCTATCGGGGGGGTCAACACACAGAACTCATTGCCATCGGGATCGGCCATCACCACCCGACTGCCCCCACGCTGGTCGATGTCGATTCGAGTCGCTCCGAGGGAGACGAGACGGTTGACCTCCGCTTGCTGATCATCGTGCACAGGTGGAGCGAGGCCGAAGTGCAGCCTGTTCTTCCCTGACTTCGGCATCAGTGGCGGACCGCCCCACGTGATCTTCGGACCGCCGTGCGGCGAGCGGATCGCGGTCTCCTGGTCTTGGTCCCAGACCAACGGCCAGCCCAGCGCTTCGCTCCAGAAGTACCCGACCTCTTGCAAACCGTCGCACGCTAGCGCTCCGATGAATCCGCAGTCAGCAAGGAAGTTGTTGCCCGGCCCGATGACGCAGAACTCATTGCCCGCCGGTCACTCGTCCGACAGGTAGATGGGACGTCCTTCGTGCCGGGCGAGGCGGGCGGTGAGCAGGCGGGTGGTGATGTTCCCCGAAAGGAGGGTGACGGCGGTGTGCCACGGGAGGAACGCCACCTCGTCAAGCTCCTCGGCCTCCGGAGTGATCTGGTCGGCATCGCTCAGCACGCCGCCGTCGAACACGAAGCTGATCAGCGGGCGGGGGCGTTCCCCCGACGGCGGGCTCCAGTGGACCACGAGGAGGTCACCCACCTCGACGGGCACGCCGAGCTCCTCGGTCACCTCGCGCCTCGCGCACTCGTGGGGCGCCTCATCCTCCTCCACGACCCCACCGGGGAAGTCCCAGGTCGGCCGGTAGTTGGGCTTGACCAGCAGCACCCGGCCCTCGGGGTCGGTGATCAGCAGGCAGGCGCAGACGAACACGGTGGGCAGGGTGGCGTACCAGGTGACGGGGTCGAGGTAGGGCTTGCTCACTCTCGCCACGCTACCGCCGAGAGCCGTCCGTCCCCGGCAAGGCCCGCCGAGGCGTCATCGGTCGCTCACATCCGGAAGGCCGGGCGTCACCGCCGCCGCTCGGTCGAGTCTCCCAAGCCGGCGTGCTCCCCTCCTCGGCCCTCCCCAACGGCAGGTGCCCCGGTGGACGATCCTTCTGCTCAGCCGAGCTTCTTGACCAGCACCTCGAACTCCAGGTCGTCCCTGGTCGGCAGGCCGAAGCTCTCGTCGCCGTAGGGGAACGGGGCCGTCTCGCCGGTGCGGACGTAGCCCCGGCGCACGTACCAGGCCAGCAGTTCCTCGCGGAGCGAGATCACCGTCATGTGCATCTCGTCCACCCCCCACTCGTCGCGGGCGAGACGCTCGGCCTCGGCGAGGACCGCCTTGCCGAGGCCACCGCCCTGCAGCGTGGGGCGTACGGCGAACATCCCGAAGTACGCGTGCCCGTCCCGGCGCTCCACCTGGCAGCAGGCGATGATCTCGCCTTCCGACTCCACGACCAGCACCTGGCCGTCCGGGTTCAGCACCGCGGCGGCCACGCCCCCGGCGTCCGTCCGCTGCCCGCCCAGCAGGCTCGCCTCGCTCGTCCAACCGGCCAGGCTCGACTCGCCCCGGTAGGCCGACTCGACCAGGGAGACCAGGGGGACGACGTCCGCGTCGGTGGCGGCGCGGAAGGTCGGTTGGGCGGTCCGCGAGGGGCTGTTCATGCGTGTTGTCCTTCAACAGGGGATGGCGAGGCGTCCGATGCCGTGGAACGAATCTAATCGAGGGGGGCGCCGCTCACCCCGGTCAGGCCGTGGTGAGGGAGCGGTCGCGGTTGACCAGGGCGGCGTAGGGGCCGCCGGCGGCGAGGAGGTCGTCGTGGCCGCCGCGTTCGACGATACGGCCCCGGTCGAGGACCACGATCTGGTCGGCGTCGCGGATAGTGGACAGGCGGTGGGCGATGGTGATGGTGGTCCGGCCGCGCGACAGGGTGTCCAGCGCCTCCTGGACGGCGCGTTCGGTCTGGGTGTCCAGGGCGCTGGTGGCCTCGTCCAGGACCAGCACGGGCGGGTCGCGCAGCAGCGTCCTGGCGATGGCCAGGCGCTGCTTCTCGCCGCCGGAGAAGCGGTAGCCGCGCTCGCCGACCACGGTGTCGTACCCCTCGGGCAGCGAGGCGATGTGGTCGTGGATCCGGGCGGCCCGGGCGGCGGAGACGATCTCCTCGTCGGTGGCCGAGGGGTTGGCGAACCGCAGGTTGTCGGCGATCGAGGAGTGGAACAGGTAGGTCTCCTGGGAGACCACGCCGACCGTCTCGGCCAGGGCCTCGAAGGTCAGCTCGCGCACGTCCACCCCGTCGATGGTGATCCGCCCGCCGGTCACGTCGTACAGCCGGGGCAGCAGGTAGCTCAGCGTGGTCTTGCCCGAGCCGGTCTCACCGACCACGGCCAGGGTGGTGCCCGCGGGAACGACGAGGTCGATGTCCGACAGGGTCGGGGTCTCTCCGTAGGAGAAGTCGACGTGCTCGAAGCGGATCTCGCCGCGTACCGTCTTCGGCGTGTGGGTGCCGGGGTGGATGTCCACGGTCAGGTCCAGGTACTCGAAGATCCGGGCGAACAGCGCCAGGGAGC
The DNA here is from genome assembly GCF_040678965.1 of Streptosporangium sp. NPDC049248. NCBI lineage: Bacteria > Bacillati > Actinomycetota > Actinomycetes > Streptosporangiales > Streptosporangiaceae > Streptosporangium > Streptosporangium sp. NPDC049248. The sequence goes on along the minus strand of NZ_JBFAQY010000025.1, from coordinate 54,389 downwards.
TCTGCACGTCGACGCCGAGCCGGAGCAGCGACACCGAGGGGCGGAACAGGTTCAGCTGGAGGGTGGTGAAGGCGACGACGGTGCCGATGGAGATCGCCGAGGTCAGTCCGGTGGCCCAGTAGATCATCGCGGGCATGGCCGCCATGATGATCTGGATGGTGGACTGCCGCCAGCGCCCGGCCATGCTGGAGCGGAGCTCCAGGACGGCCAGCTCGTCCGAGGCGGCGGAGAACCGTCTGGCGAGCTCGGGGCCCTGGCCCATCGTCCGGCCCAGCAGGATGCCGCTGATCGACAGCGACTCCTGGATCATCGACGACATGGCGGCCATCTTCCGCTGCCGCTCGGAGGTGATCTTCCTGCGTTCCCGGCCGACCCTGCGGCTGATGCCGACGAAGAGCGGGAGCAGCAGCAGCGACACCACGGTCAGCCGCCAGTCCAGCACGAGCATCGCGATGACCGTCGCGATCACGGTGGTCAGGTTGGAGACGATCGCGGCGGCGGTGGAGGTGACCACCAACTGCATGCCGCCGATGTCGCTGGCGATGCGCGACTGCACCTCGCCGGTCCTGGTGCGGGTGAAGAAGGCCATGGACATGCGCTGCAGGTGGCCGTAGACGGCGGTGCGCAGATCGTGCATGACGCGCTGGCCGACCCCGTTGGAGATCAGCATCTGGATGACGTCGAGCACGCTGGTGACGACGGCGACCGCGACCATGCCGAGTACGAGCAGCGTCAGCAGGCCGGTCCTGCCGTGCGGGATGGCGTCGTCGAGCACCGCGCGGAGCATGAACGGCGAGGCCAGCGAGACGAGCGAGGACAGTCCGATGAGGGCGCCCACGACGACCAGCCGGCCCCGATAGGGGCGGAACAGGCCGACGACGCGCCGCAGGGGCGCGCGGGGCTCGCTGTTCGCGGGGAGTGGTCCGTCTTCGGCAGGTGCCTCATCGCCGGGAGACGCCGTGTCTTTGGAAGGCGCTTCGTCCGCGCGGGGATCGTCGGTCATGTTAGGGGTTTCGTGCCGTTCGGCATTCCTGGTCTGTTCCGTCACGGAACTCCCATCTGAAGTTTGCTCGGACTAGAAGAGATTACTGTGCTGGTCAGACCCCTCCTTGGGCAGTCGGCTCGTCGAGGAGTTCACCCGGCGGGAGAGAACCGGACTCGAAACGGCCGTTCATCCGGGAGGCCCGGCCCGTGCGGGTGGGGATCTCCCGGCTTCGGCGCCGGGGAGGAACCGGCAACTTTCCTGACGGCGGATCGTTGATCTATCCGAAAGTGATCTATAACGTCATTTAGCGTGACTCGTCCCCCCAAGTTGCTTAAAGTACTGATCGCCGCAGTTGTACTGATGCCCATCGGTCTCGCCTCCCTGCCCGCCTCCGCCGACCCCGCCCCGGACCCGGAGCACCCCTGGCGCCTGGAGCAGTGGCCCCAGACCCAGCCCTGGCAGCGGGACGCCCCCGAGGACTCGGCCGCACGGCGCGCCGAGCCCGCCGGCCCGGCACCGATCGACCCGCAGAACTGGAAGAACCCGGACCACATGACGTGGGCCGACTACCGCAAACCACCCGGCACCAACTGGGCCGACCCCGCGGTCAAGGGGTCCAAGCGCACCTTCCGCGGCGCGCTCGTCCTGGCCGACTATCCCAACCAGCCGTTCGTGGTCACCCAGCCCAAGGGCTCGACGGTCTTCAAAAACCCCAGTGCCGAGGCCCACGACATCCCCCGCGACCAGGTCGCCGGCTTCTACCGGGACTTCCTCAACACCCCCAACGACCTCAACCGGGGCCACACCATCCACGAGTACTGGATGGAGGACTCTCAGGGCCGCTACGGCGTGGAGCTGACCGCGTTCGGCCCCTACCAGATGCCGGGCAAGTCACACGAGTACGCCATGGAGTTCCAGGGAGGCACCGCCTGCCCGGCCGGTGACGCCTGCAACCGCAACATCAGGACCGACGCGCGGGCGGCGTGGATCGGCGACGTCGGCCAGGAGGTTCCGGCGGGCTTCGACTTCGTCTTCTACCTGAGCGCGGGACAGGACGAGTCGGCCACCTGGCAGGAGTTCGGCTCGATCAAGTTCCCCACCAAGGAGGCGGTGACCGACGACTTCGGCCCGCCCGACCCGGCCCTGCCCAACTGGGCCAGGACCCGCTACGTGGAGTGGACGTCCTGGGCCTCGGCCGCCTCCATCTGGCCCAACGCCGGGGGCGGGTCCTCCACCCAGGCGGAGAGCTCGGGACAGGGCGTCTACGCCCACGAGCTCAGTCACATCCTCGGCATCGGCGACAACTACAACAACCCGTTCGGGGTACCGCCGCGCCGGGCGTACACCGGGATCTGGGAGATGCTCAGCCGGGGCAGTTTCAACGGCCCGGGTGGCCCGCACAGCCGCTGGCTGATCCCGCCCACCTCGGGTGGCTCCATGGGAGCCCAGCACATGCTCCGAAACAAGATCAAGCTTGAGATGGTGGACGAGAACAACGTGCTGCGCCTGTCCCGTGAGGCGCTGGCCGAGTCCGGGGTCGTCGTGGCGGAGGTGACCGCCCGGGTGATCCAGCCGGGACCGGCCGGCCTGTCCGGGGTCAACATCGCCTTCGGCGACGGCGACCGCAGCCCGGCCTGCGACGTGCGCACCGACCCGCTCTGCGACGGCGGCGGATACCAGAACTACACGCTCGAGGTCGTGGACAGGATGGGCGCCGACTCCTTCACGCCCGACTCGGGGGTGCTGCTGGCCAAGACCAAGAACGCCGACCAGGCGCCCTTCGAGTGGGTGATCGACGCCAACCCGCAGGACATCGGGATGACCGACTACGTCCTGCCGGACGGCACCGCCGTGCCCATCACGATCGGCGACTACCGCCAGCTGTCGGACGCCCTGTTCCACGCGGGCACCGGCTCGGGCTCCGAGTTCGAGTACGTGGACGAGGCCAACCGGCTGCACTTCTACGTCCTGGATCTCAAGCGCGACCGCAAGGGCGTGCTCTCCTACACGGTGGCGATCCGCTCGCTGGACGGCGCCGGCCCGAACAGGCGCGGCGTGAAGGTGCTCCCGTCCGTCGGCCTCCCGTCCGGCGACGGCCTTTCCACCTGCCGCTTCCCGCTGTTCAACACCGGCAGGGCCGCCCAGGCCGCCGGGCGGCACCCCGAGGATGTGAGCGCCTATCTCAAGAGTGACGTCTACCGGCTGTCGGTGAAGGTCGAGGGCCGGGGCTGGACCGCCTCGCTGCCCAACGAGCTCGCCACCGCGGGCTCGGGCAAGAGCACGCTGGTCGCCGTCAACGCCCTGCGGGCGGCGGGTGGCAGCCACCTCGCGAAGGTGACCCTGACCGCCACCTCGGAGAGCGACCCGGCCAAGACCGCCAAGGCGACCTGTCAGGTGCTGGGGCGCTGAGGCCCGGACTGTGTCACCCCGGCGTCACCCCGGCGGGGTGACGCCGGGGTGACACGGAAGTGTCCATCGCGAGGGCGCGCGGAGCGTCCCTTGTGATCGAATGGAGTCGATCGTCCGGCCACCGGACGATCGACTCCAGGGCGTGTCGTGGTCTTCCTGCGAGGAGTGTGAATGGCCGGGCCGTCGAACGTGCCTGATCGGCGTGGCTCCACAGCGCCGAGACGCCGGATCCCACTGGCGGCGCCCGCGGTGGCGGGGATCGCCGCGGCGGTGGCCAGCGTCCTGGCGACCTCGCTGGACGTGTGGGAGCTGCCCACCGAGGCCAAGATCGGTGCCACCGCGGTCGCCGGTCTCCTGGTCGGGCTGCTCACCTGGGCGACGACCGGCAAGCAGGCCGAGGAGCGGGGCGCGACCGCCACGACGGCGTCGCGCCCGCCGGACCAGTGGCCGCCGGTCTCCGCGCACTTCACCGGCCGCACCGAGTCGCTGGCCGAACTGCGCGAGGTCTTCGCCGCGCGCCGCCGCTCCAGGGACCACGCGGAGAACGCCTCGCCGCTGGTCGTCTCGGTGTACGGCAGGGGCGGGGTGGGCAAGTCCGTGCTCACCGCCAGGTTCGGCCACGAGATCGCCGGGAGCTTTCCCGACGGCCGCCTCTACGCGGACCTGCGCGGCGAGGTGGAGGCTCCGGTCGGCCCCGAGGAGGTGCTGATCGGCTTCCTGCGCGCGCTCGGCGTCCGGCTCACCACCGACCCCGGAGGTCTCGCCGAGCTCCGCGCGCTCTGGCTGACCTGGACCAAGGGCAGGCGCATCCTCATCTGCCTGGACAACGCCCACGACGGCGACCAGGTCAAGGACCTGATCCCGGCCGAGCCCGGGTGCGCGGTCCTGATCACCTCCAGGCAGCCGCTGTTCCTGCTCAACACCTACGACAAGCGGCTGTCGGTGTTCAGCGAGGCGCAGGGTGTCGAGCTGCTGGCCCGGCTGGCCGGGGACGACAGGGTCGCCGCCGACCTGGAGTCGGCCCAGGAGATCGTACGGATGTGCGACCACCTGCCGCTGGCCATCAGCATCTGCGGCGGACGCCTGGCCACCCGGGAGAACTGGACGCTGCGCCGGCTCGCCGACCGGCTGCGGGACGAGCGCCGCCGCCTGGACCAGCTTGAGCTCGCCCGCAGGCTGGACAAGAGCGTGCGGGCCTCCCTCCAGCTGAGCTACGACGACTGCACCGGCCTGCAGCGCCGCCTGCTGCGCCTGCTCAGCCTGCTGAGCGCTCCCGACGTGCCCGGCTGGGTGGCGGGGGAACTGCTCGCCACCTCGGAACCCGAGGGCGCCGACCAGCTGGAGGCGCTCATCGACGCCCAGCTCGCCGAGTGCTCGGGTACCGACCTCTCCGGGGTGATGCGCTACCGGCTGCACGACCTCGTCAGGATCTTCGCCCGCGAGCTGGCGTTCTCCGACGACGACGAGAGTCACCGCCGGGCCGCCATCGAGCGGGTCCTGTCCGGCTACCGCCGCCGCGCGGAGGCGGCGGCCGTGGCCCGCTGGCCACAGGACTGGGGCCGCAGGGGCAGGCCCGGTGGGCCGGGAGCGGTGACGCAGGCCCAGGTCTCGGCGGCCGACTGGCTCAACGCCGAGCGGCTGACCCTGGTCGCCGTGATCGGCCAGGCCAGGGGCATGGAGATGTGGGAGCTGGCCTGGGGACTCGGCCGGGCCTTCTGCTCGCTCTGCCACTCGCTGCGGGCCTACTGGTCCGACTGGCGGGCGGTCGCCGAGATCCTGTGCGAGGCCGCGGAGCGGATGGACGACCGGCGGGCACTGGGCATCGCGCTGCTGGACCGGGCGGCGGTGGCGGGCGGCCAGGGCGGCCATCACAGCGCCGCGGCGGACGCCGAACGGGCCCTGGAGATCTTCACCGACCTCGGCGAGTCCTGGTGGGCGGCGCGGGCGATGCGCACGGTCGGCATGACCCTGTTCAACAACGGCAACCTGGACCGGGGACAGGGCTACCTGATCGGCGCGGTCACCGCCTTCAAGGGCGAGGAGGACCGCTGGTGGACGGCCAGGACCCGGCGCAACCTCGCGGAGCTCAGGCTCGCCCAGCGCAGGCCCGAGGAGGCGCGCGAACTGCTGGAGGAGGCCCTGGGGGTGTTCGAGCACGACCGCAACCGCTACTCGGAGGCGCAGACGCTGCGCGCCTACGGAGAGGTGCTCGGCGTGACGGCCAGGGGGCTGCACGCCGCGGGTGATCGCCGGGCCGCCGAGGAGGACTTCGCCAGGGCCGGTTTCAGCCTGGACCGGGCGGCCGAGATGTTCCGGCTCCGCGGCGAGCTGTGGGAGGAGGCCAGGTGCCTGCGCGCGGCGGGGGAGGTCGGCAACCCGGCCAACGCGCTCCGAGAGCTCACCTACGTGCGCCGGGCCACCGAGATGCTGACCGCGCTCGGCGACTCGTGGGGCGTGGCCAGGGCCGAGCTGTCGGCGGGACGCGCCCACGGGCGGCTCGGCCGTACGCGAGAGGCGCAGGAGTCGCTGCTGCGGGCGGTGCGCGACTTCGAGGAGCTGGGTGACCGCTGGTGGATGGCCAGGAGCCTGCGCTACCTGGGGGAGGCGTATCTGGAGGCGGGGGAGCGGCAGCCCGCGGTGGACGCTCTGCGCCAGGCCCAGGACATCTACCGCAGCCTCGGCAACCAGGCGGGGATGGGCCGCACCCTGGAACTCCTGCGCCGCGCGGAGGGCTGAGCGTTCTTTGGGGAAATACGGCGGCTCGGGGTCCGCGCCGGGTTCTTCGGTCACAACGGCCGACGGAGGCTCGGAGCCCGCGTCCGACGAGGTCAGGGGTCGGCGGCCGTCAGCAGGTGCCTGGCGGCGTCGCGGGCCTCGTCGATGCTCCTGTGGAACAACTTTCTGATCTGCTGGGCCTGCTCGGTCAGGCGTTCCAGGTCGGGAACGGCCGGCGCGTCCTCCGCCGTCTCGGCGACCAGGGCCTCGTACTGCGGGGTCCGTTCGGCGAGCACCTGAAGCTGCCGGTGGGCGAGGTAGAGACCGTCGGCCCTGCGGACCTGCCTGGCGTACCCCTCAAGCGCGCGGATCCGCCTGGTCAGCGAGCTCTCGGCGGCCTTCAGCGCCCCGACGTAGGGGGTGAACGCCTCGGCCACCTCCGGCGGGGGCGCGTCCGGTACGAGCCGGTGGTGCTCGGCCCTCAGCTTCGACAACCGCACCAGTCTCGTGGCGATCTGCCAGGTCTGGGCGGGCAGCGTCACCATGTTGTCGATCGTGTCGAGCAGACCTGCCTGGTTGATCCGGGAGTCGAGCACCGTCTTGGTGGCGTCCTGCGCGCGGCGGAGCAGGTCGCCGCAGTCGGCGTCGAGATCCTCGGGCAGGATGAACCGGTCGCCGTGCTCCACGGCCAGCCGGACGCGCCGCCGCTCGCGCAGGCTCCGGGGGTCGTCGCTCAGGCCGCGCAGCACGGCGATGAAGATCAGGATGAGGGCGGCGAGGATGCCTCCCGTGCTGCTCAGCACCGCCATGAGCAGCAGGAGCCCGGCGATCGCGAACGACTTGACGAGATCGGGTCTCCTGGCCTCGGGGACCTGCCCCAGCCGGGCCGCGCGCAGTGCCTGCGGGTCGGCGCGCAGGACCGAGGAGATCGAGTCGGGCAGAGCCGGATCGATCAGTGGATGCGGGGGGCGTCTCCTCGGGTCCACGCGACCTCCTCGCGTCGGGACACAGGCGGGCACCTTCACTCTTACTCATCGAGAAAAATGTGGTGCATTTACGGACGCGGTACATGGACATCGGCAATTACGGAAATAGGTCCTATGTGTTAACTGGCCATACGTAAAGGGGCGTATAAACTTGGCGGCGATGAACGACTTCACGCGTTGGATTGATCTTGAAGGTGCCGTCAACGTACGCGACCTCGGCGGGCTCGCCACGGTGGACGGCGGGACCACACGCTTCGGCCGCATCTACCGGGCCGACAACCTGCAGGGGCTGACCGAGCGGGACATTCAGCTGCTCGTCGCCGACCTGAAGCTCCGCAACGTCGTCGACCTGCGCTCCGGTCCCGAGGTGCGCCTGGAGGGGCCGGGACCGCTCACCGGGGTGCCGGAGGTGAACATCCACCACCTCACCCTGTTCGCCGAGGGCGGCAGGTACACCGACGTCGAGGCCGACACCATCGAGGGCGACAGGGTGCTGCCCTGGACGGCGCGGGACGAGGAGGACCTCGCCGAGTTGCGGGTGACCGGCTACTACTACGCCTACCTCCGCGACCGTCCCGATTCGGTCCTGGCGGCCCTGCGCGCCATGGCCCGCGACGACGGCGCGGCCCTCGTGCACTGCGCGGCGGGCAAGGACCGCACCGGTGTCGTCAGCGCCCTCGCGCTGGAGGTCGCCGGTGCCACCCGTGAGGCGATCGTCGCCGACTACGTCGCCACGGGCGACCGCCTGGAGGGCATCCTGGCCCGGTTGCGTTCCAGCGCCACCTACCGTGACGACCTCGACAACCGGCCGGCCGACGACCACCGGCCGAGGCCCGAGTACATCGAGCAGTTCCTGCACGTCCTGGACAACCGGTTCGGCGGCCCGCTCGAATGGCTCGCCTCACACGGCTGGAGCGAGAACGACTCCGGCCTCCTCCGCGCCCGCCTGCGCGACTGAGGTCCCCTGTCAGGTCGTGCGACCGGCCCGCGCCTCCGGTACGGAGGCGCGGCACCCGGATGCCGAGCGGTGCCGCGTCATGAGGTCTCGTCAGAGGGTGACGACCCGGCGCTCGGCGGCCGAGCACCGGGCCGCCTCCAGCACGGTGAGAGCCTCGACGACCTCCTCGGGGTCGACCGGCGGCGGAGCGCCCTGGCGCAGACAGGCGGCCACGGCCGGGTAGAACCCGGCGTAGGCGCCGGGTTCGGTGGGGACGACGCGATTGTCATCGTCGGTGCCGAGGGTGCCCCACCGCTCCGGAGGCTCCGCACCGAAGCCGGGAGAGGCGGGGGTGAGACCGGCGCGCAACTGCTCCTCCTGCACGTCCAGCCCGTACTTCAGGTAGCCCGCCCGCGAGCCGAGCACCCGGAATCGAGGGCCCAGCCGGGGAGTGACCGCGCCGGCCCACAGGTGGGAACGGGCCCCGCCCGAGTGGGAGAGGGCGACGAAGGTGTCGTCGTCGGCGTTCACCCCCGGGCGCCGCACATCCGACTCGGCGTAGACGGCGACGACCGGGCCGAGCAGGCGCAGAGCCTGGTCCACCAGGTGGCTGCCGAGGTCGTAGAGCAGTCCGGCGACCTCGTCGGTGCCGCCCGTCTCGCGCCAGCCGCCCTTCGGCACCGGCCGCCAGCGCTCGAAACGCGACTCCAGCCGGGTGACCTCGCCGAGCTCGCCCGCTGAGACCAGCCGCCCGAGCGTCAGGAAGTCCCCGTCCCAGCGCCGGTTCTGGAACACGGTCAGCATCAGGCCCCTCGCGCGCGCCAGCTCCACCAGGCCGCGCGCCTGCCCGGCGGTCGCGGCCAGCGGCTTGTCCACCACGACCGGCAGGCCGGCCCTCAGGGCGGCCTCCGCCAGCGGAACGTGTGTGCGGTTGGGGGAGGCGATCACCACCAGGTCGACCGGGTCGGCGCCGTTCCACAGGTCGGCGGCGTCGCCGACCACCCGCGCGCCGTACTTCCCCGAGACCTCGGCGGCCCGGCCGGGGTCACCGGTGACCACCGCGGACAGCCGCATACCGGGGGTCGCGGCGATCAGCGGGGCATGGAAGAACGCCCCCGCCACCCCGTACCCGACGAGGCCGACGCGCAGCTCAGTCACCGCGACGTTCGTCGCGTTCGGCGAGGAACGCCTCGAACTGGGCGGCGAGCTCGTCGCCGGTCGGCATCTCCGCGGACTCGGCCATCAGGCTCTCGCGCTCGGCGCCCGCGGCGAACGCGTCGTACTGCTGTTCCAGGCCGGTGATGGCGGTGGACAGCTCCTGGGACGCCTCGATCTGCTCGGCGATCTCGGCGTCGGTCTTTCCGGCGGCCTCGCGCAGGACCTCCAGCGGGAACACCAGCCCGGTGCTCTTGGTGACCGCCTCCAGCGCGGTCACCGCGGCCGAGGGGTATTCGGCCTGCGCCAGGTAGTGCGGAACGTGCACGGCGTAGCCGAGGGCGTCGTGCCCCTTGGCGCCGAGCCGGAGCTCGATCAGCGCGGCCACGCTGCCGGGCACCTGGACCTTGCCGAAGGCGCTGGTCTGCCCGGCGACGAGCTCGGACCGGCTGGCATGTCCGGTGACGCCCAGCGGGCGGGTGTGCGGGACGGCCATCGGGATGCCGTGGAAGGTCACCAGCCTGCCGATACCCAGCCGGGTGGCCAGCGTTTCGACGGCGGAGGTGAACAGCTCCCACTCGCGGTCCGGCTCGGGGCCGCTGAGCAGCAGGAACGGTGTTTCCGTGCGGTCATGGACGAGGTGCAGCGTGATCTCGGGGCTCTCCACGGACACCCAGCGGTCGCTGTCGAAGGTCATGGTGGGTCGCCGGGAGCGGTAGTCGAGCAGGCGGTCCACGTCAAAGGTCGCCACAACCCGGTGCTCCAGCTCGTCGAGCAGATGGGTGATGGCGAGCCGTCCGGCGCCACCGGCGTCCACGAACCCGTCGAAGTGGTAGAGCAGCACCGGATCGGTCAGCTCAGGGACGTCTCCGCTGAGCCGGTAGAGATCCGTCGGGTCGAACACCGTTTTCCAGCCTTTCGTCGATCGTCTCTTCAGCTCAACCCGCGGGGGGTCCGCTGAATTCCGGATGCCCTCGGCGGTCACAGGCACCCTATCGGGGCACAACGGGTCACACGCAGCCTGACCCTGAGCCTGGGGAGTCCGCAACCCGTCTGTTCGACCTGGCGGGAGCCGGTGAGACGGAGACGCTCCGCGCCTGTGCCGGGTCGGCCGGTGCCGCGGCCCGGATGCCGGAACTCCCTCGGCGACGGACGTGGCCCGGCTGTTCGGCCAGGACGAATACCGGAAATGGTTCGGTCGTTAACCTGAAAATTGCGATATCCAGGTGTTTACCGATGTATAGGAAAACTATCGCCCTTCAGCCATCCTTGAGGAGTGGGAACTACTACTACGCGTAGGTCAGGCCTACCTCTTCGCGTCCCCCCGTTACCCTGCCCCTTTCCCAGCGAGGTCAGCCCACACGTCGAAAGGGTCAACGCCGAGACCCTCGACTGGCTGGTGGACACCGGCATCCTGGAGGACGCCGAGACCGTGGAGCGCTATCGGCGAGCCAAGTACGGCTGGCTGGGGGCCCGTACGTACCCTTACGCCGAGCACCACACGCTCCGCCTGGTGACCGACTGGTGCGTGTGGCTGTTCGCCTTCGACGACGCCTTCTGCGAGTCGGGCCGCGGCGCGGGCGAGATAACCCGCGCCCTGCCCCGGCTGTTCACCGTCCTCGACGACCTGGAGGCCGGCCAGGAGGTCGACGACGTCTTCGCCAGGACGCTCCTGGAGATCAAGGGCAGGATCGCCAGGTACGGAGACGACGACCAGCTCGACCGCTGGTGCTCCGTCACCAAGGACTACCTCTTCGCCCAGGTGTGGGAGGCCGCCAACTGCGAGGCCAACGTGGTTCCGCAGGTGGAGGACTACCTCTTCATGCGGCGGCGCACCGGTGCCATGCTCACCGTCTTCGCCCTCATCGACATCGCGAGCGGACGCGCCCTCACCCCCGAGGAGTGGCGCCACCCCGACGTCAAGGCGATCACCGAGAGTGCCAACGACGTCGTGGTCTGGGACAACGACCTCATCTCCTACGCCAAGGAGAGCGAGGGGGTCAACTCCCGCAACAACCTGGTGAGCGTGCTCGCCAGGCACCGGGGCTACTCCCGGCAGCAGGCGATGGAGGCGATTGGCGCCATGCGCAACCGGGCCATCGCCGACATGGTGGCGCTGCGCCCCTCCCTGGAGAGGCTCGGCTCCGAGGCGGTGCTCGCCTACGTGCGCGGCCTTGAGTTCTGGATCAGCGGCAGCGTCGACTACTCGCTGACCAGCTCCCGCTACACGACGGCCTGGCAGCGGGAGGAACAGTCCGCCGGGTGACTCACCCGGAGAGCACCTGACCGTCCTCGTGGTCTCCGAGCGCGAGGACGATCAGCTCCTCCAGGTTCAGCTTCCTGCCCCGGGAGAAGGCCTCCTCGTGCGCCTCGTCGCCGAGGATGCGCCTGCACTCCTTGACACAGCGGTCGTGCTCGGAGTTGAAGAACGGGGAGCCCATCTGCGGCATCCCGAAGGTCCGCCAGTTGGCCTGACCGCCGCCCATCAGCATGGAGGCGAGCACCGGCTGGCCGTCCTCCAGCGCCTGCCTGGCGACCACCTCGATCGCCAGGCCGATGCCGAGCACGTCGTGGAAGTAGCGTTTGAGGCGGAGCGCCTCGCGGGCGTTCGAGGTGGCCTCGGGCGAGCGGCCCATCGCCTGGCACACGCTGGCGAGCGCGTAGATGGCGTACGAGCGCAGCCACAGCTCGCCACGCTGGGTGCAGACCGCGATGCAGTCGCGCAGCAGCACCTCGGCCTCGGCCGGCTCGTTCTGGATGAGCAGCACCATGGACAGCTCGACGATCGAGGGAAGCAGACCCGGGTTGAGCTCCCGCCCGCTCTTGTGGAACTCGATCGCCACGCCCAGCAGCGCGCTCGCCTTCTGCAGGTCGTTCTGGAGGAAGGCGGCGGTGCCGAGCATCTTGGTGGCCAGGATGACCGCGCCCGAGTCGCCGACCCTGACGGCGTCCGAGCTGCACTGCTCCGCGGCCTCGATGGCACCGCTGATGTTGCCCTGCGCGCTGTTGATGTAGGACAGCACCCAGAGCGCCTTGCACCGCTCGACGCTCGGCTGGCGGGCCAGCTCCAGGGTCTTCTCCAGATAGAGCCTGCCCTCGCGGGCCAGCCCGCAGGCGACCCACATGAACCACAGGGAGGACAGCAGCTTCAGCCCGGACTGCACCTCGCCGGGGGTGCGCAGGCAGTAGTCGAGCGCGACGCGGATGTTGTCGTGCTCGTGGCGCATCCTGACGTACCAGTAGACCTGGCGGGCGCCCGACCAGGCGTCCTCGCTCCTTGAGGCCAGCTGCAGGTAGTAGTCGCGGTGCCTCTCCCTGATCCGGTCGCGCTCGCCGAGCTTGTCCAGCCACTCCTCGCCGTACTGCCGCAGGGTGTCGATCAGCTGGTAGCGGTGCCCGGACGGCGTGCCGTCGCTCAGCAGGATCGACTTCTCCACCAGGCTGGAGATGAGGTCCATGATGTCCTCCGCGGGGAGGCTGTCCCCTGAGCAGACGTAGCGGGCGGCATCGAGCTCGAAGTCTCCCGCGAAGACCGACAGCCGTGCCCACAGGAGCCGCTCGGCCGGCTCGCACAGCTCGTGGCTCCAGCCGATCGCGGCCCGCAGCGTCTGGTGCCTGGGCAGTGCGGTGCGGCTGGCCCCCGCGAGCAGGCTGAACCGGTCGGCCAGCAGGCCGAGGATCTGCTCCACGGAGAGCGCGCGCATCCGGACCGCGGCCAGCTCGATGGCGAGCGGGATGCCGTCGAGACGTCGGCAGAGCTCGGCCACCGGGCCGATGTTCTCCTCGTCCAGCATGAAGTTGGGCACCACCGCACCGGCCCGCGCGGCGAAGAGCTGAACCGCCTCGTTGGTGAAGACGTCCTCGCCCGGGGAGTCACCGGGGACGGTCAGCGGCGGGATGGTGACCGTGTACTCGCCCCTGGCGTTCAGCGACTGGCGGCTGGTCGCCAGGATGGTCAGGCCCCTGGCGTTGCGGAGCAGGTCCTCGAAGAGCGCGGCGCACGCGTCGACCAGATGCTCGCAGGTGTCGATGATCAGGAGGATCTCACGGTCGCCGAGCCACTCGATCAGCGTCTCGTCCGCCGAGCGGGCGGACTGGTCGGCGATCCCGAGGGCCGAGGTGATCGTGTGGCGCACCATCCCCGAGTCCTGGAGGCGGGCCAGATCGGCGAACCAGACGCCGTCCTTGAACTGGCTGCGCATCAGATGCGCGATCCGCAGCGCGGTGCGCGATTTGCCGACCCCTCCGATGCCGGTCACCGTGACCAGGCGGTGCTCGCCCAACCGCTGCCTGAGCGTGGTGAGCAACCTGGTGCGCCCCACGAAGCTGGTCAGCTCGTTGGGGAGATTGCCGTCTCGCCGCCATCCTGCTGGCGTTGTCATCAGATACCTCCAGCGTGGAGACCCCCGCCTTCGGGCGGGGGAGGAGAGGCGGCACGGTGCCGCGTTTCTGGGTGGGTGGTGTAGCCGTAGCCGTCGGCTCGCTGGAGCAGGTTAACGTGGCGGTGGCCGATGCCCTGCACGGTGCCGTGCCGGGTGGTGATGTTGAAGCTGCCGGTGCTGCGGACCGCGACCCGTCCGGTGTGGACCCCGGTCTTCTTGCCGCTCGGTACGACGGCGCGGACCAGGTCGCCGGTGGCGAACCCCTTGACCCGCTTGGTCCGGGGCAGCCGTAGCCGGGGAAAGCCGTAGCGGTCGGTGCGGGTACGGGCGTAGGCGCCGCGCCCGGTCGCTGTGACCACCAGGACCGTCGAGGGCCAGGCGGTGACGCCTTCCAGATGGCCGACGTGCAGCGCGTCCAACGTGTGCGACTTGGCGGCACCGGTGCGCGACCGGTTCCACTTCGTGCGGCCACCGGAGGCGGTGGACACGGGCAGACCCGTCGCCTCCAGGACCCGCCACAGCGCCCACCGGGTGGCGTTGACCGCCGCCGCGTCCCGCAGCGGAGCCTTCGCCTGCTTGAGGATCCTCGCCAGCAATGCGGGCCTGGCCTTGAGGAACACCTCTACCGGTATGGCGTTCTTGGCCTGGTTACACCGGACGCAGGCCAGGGCGAGGTTGCTGATCCGGTTGGAGCCGCCCCGGCTGCGCGGGTGGAGGTGGTCGAGGTTGAGCGGCACACCACTGGCGCCGCAGTACGTGCATGCCCGGCCCCATTTGGCCAGCAGGTATTCGCGGACCTCGTACCCGGCCAGGGTGCCCTGCTGGTATTCCACGCCTTCCAACGGCTTGCCCGCCGAGAGGGCGTGAGTGTCGAAGGAGACCCTTTCCACGTGGACGGCGGCCACGGGCGCCCACCGGGTCAGCCGCGCCACCCACGACATGGTGCCCTCGACGCGGTGGCGCAGCGACGGCGCCAGCCACCCCTGCGGCTTGGTGCGGTTGAGGAACCGGGGGGCGCGGTGCCGCAGGTTGCGTGACCTGCGGCCCCGACGTAGCGCGGCCCGCGCGCTGAGCCTGTCGCGGATCGCCGCGCCTCGATGGTCGAGCTGAATCGCATACCTCCCGCTCCGGTTTCCGCCGTGGTCGGTGAACACCGCCAGGCCGGTGTGCTTGCTGCCGGGGTCGATACCGACCTGCACGTCTGCCACGGTGGAGTCGGCAACCGACCGGTCCTTGAGACGGATGACGAACGGTGTGTGGCGGTGAACCACCGCCCGCCCGGCCGCCAGCAGACGGCGGGCACGGGCGGGATGGCAGGGGTCGAGCGGGTGGCCGCGGCGGTCCAGGACGAACACGGCCGGGTGAACCTCACGGTTCGCTCCTTCCGGCGCCGAGGCGCCCTCGGGGTGACGCCGGTCCGGTGGTGCGGCCGGACCGGTCTCCCCTCGCCCAGGTTGAACACCAGATACCGCCGCCAGGCGGTGTCCGTGAGCCGTTTCGTGCCCATCCCCGGGCGTGTCTGCTCCCACGGATTCGAGAGCTTGGAGCTGAGGAAGCACCCCAAGGTCGGTCTGCGCTCTTGTGTTCAACGTAGCCATCTGGATCGCACTTCCAGTTCATGACGGCCAGGGCTGGTCAACGCGGGGCTTGTGAAGCGCATTACCGCGCCTCAAGCCCTCTCCTTCAGGAGGGGGTCGTTGACGGGGGTTGCGGAAACCTGCCCTCGCATCGTACCCGCTGGGCTTTCGGCTGTCCCCGGCGTCGCGCCAAGCCCCGCCGTTCCTGGCCGCGGAGGGACAGGCCGGGCCTGTCTTCTCCGCGGAGCGGGAAGAGGGGCGGGGCGGATGGCTAGCATGGGCGTGTGACAGTGCTCGAACCCGATGACCTGCGTCCCGATGACCTGCGTCCCGTCGACCTCGCCGACGACGGCCTGCCGGTCCTGCCCGACCAGACCGCCGACGACACCGACGTCGGCTGGAGCGAGTGGCGCGAGGCCGACGACGACGCCCGCCTGATCGAGGAGCGTCCCCCGCACTGGGGCTGAATCCTGTCCCCTTTGCCCACCGCGGTCGGTCAGACGGCGCCTCGCCGCGGCTCCCCGCCCCGACTACGGCAGGCGCGGGACAGGGCTCAGGAGACCACGTCCTTGCTCCGGAAGCGGCGGAAGGCGAACGCGACCAGGATCGCCGAGTAGGTGACCGCGACGGCCACCCCCTTGAGCATGCCCTCGTACGAGGGCTGGGGTGCCAGGGCGTCCAGCCACGCGTTGTTCCAGAAGGTCGGCAGGAACTCCCTGAGCGAGCCGAGCGCCTCGACCGCCTGCAGGATGTTGCCGACGATCACCAGGCCGACCGCGCCGCCGACCGCGCCCAGCGGGGAGTCGGTGCTGACGGAGAGCAGGAAGGCCAGGGCCGCGACCACGAACTGGCTGACCAGGGCATAGCCGATCACCACGCCGAACCGGGGCAGCACGTCCAGCGCGGCGATCGTCTCGCCGGTCCCCGGTACCCGGACGTCGTTCCAGCCGAAGGCGAGGGTGCCGGCCAGCAACGCCATCACCGGCAGGCAGATCACCGCCGCCGCGGAGTAGCCCATCGCGACGACCAGCTTCTGCCGCAGCAGCCGGTCGCGCGGGATCGGGGAGGCCAGCAGGTAGCGCAGCGACGACCAGCTGGCCTCGCTGGCCACGCTGTCGCCGCAGAACAGGGCCACCGCGACGACCAGCAGGAAGCTCGCGGACACCGACAGGGCGAACGCGGCGAAGTTCAGGCCGCCCTCGACGGCCAGGTCGGAGATGCGCAGCGAGGTGCCGGGCTGCCCCGACCCGGCACCGACCTTGAAGGCGATCACCAGGATCCACGGCAGCGCGAGCAGCAGGCCGAACATCACCAGCGTGCGGCGCCGCTTGAACTGGCGGACGATCTCCACGGTGAGCGGCAACGTGCGGCCCGGCGCGTACCCGCGCGCCGAGCCGTTCTCCGCGAGGCCGCCGGCCGTCGAGCCGGGCGGGGTGGTGAGGGCGGCGGTGGAGTCGCTCATGCCTTGTTTCCGATCAGGTCCAGGAAGACGTCCTCCAGGCGGGTGCCCGAGCCGTTGACCGGGGTGCGGCTGGCCAGCAGCTCGCTCACGGTCCCGGCCGTGACCAGGCGCCCGCGGTGCATGACCACCGCGTGGCTGCAGGTCTGCTCGACCTCCGACAGCAGGTGGCTGGAGACGATGACGGTGCGGCCCGCCTCCGCGTAGCGGATCAGGACCTCGCGCATCTCGCGGATCTGGGGCGGGTCGAGCCCGTTGGTGGGCTCGTCCAGTACCAGCAGATCGGGCAGGCCGAGCATGGCCTGGGCGATGGCCAGGCGCTGGCGCATGCCCTGGGAGTAGGTGCGGACGGCGCGGTCCAGGGCCTTGCCGAGCCCGGCGATCTCCAGGGCCTCGGCGAACCTCGCGTCCTCGGCGGGCCGCCCGGTCGCCTTCCAGTACAGCTCCAGGTTCTCGCGGCCGTTGAGATGCGGCAGGAAACCCGGGCCCTCGACGAACGAACCGAGCCTGGACAGGACCGGGGCGCCGGGCACCACCCGGTGGCCGAAGATCCGGATCTCGCCGCCGTCGGGCCGGATCAGGCCCATCAGCATGCGCAGGGTGGTGGTCTTGCCCGCCCCGTTGGGGCCGAGCAGGCCGAGCACCTGGCCGTGCTCCACGGTGAACGACAGGTCGTCCACCGCGCGCTCGCCGTTCCGGTACGCCTTGGTCAGCCCGCTGATTCGCAGCGGTACGGAGGCCAGTTCGGGATCGCGGCTGTCGGTGCTGCGGCGGCGCCCGGCGAGCAGCAGGACGGTCGCGACGACGAGGGAGAGCAGCGGCAGCGCCCAGATCCACCAGGCGGGGTTGGTCGAGGGGGTGCGCAGGGCGGCGTGGGTGGGGACGGTCACGGCTGGCGAGGCCAGGGCGACCCGGTAGACGGCCGGGGCCGCCGGGGTGCTGTAGCCCAGGTCGGTGGTGGTGAACGCGACCCGCAGCCGGTGTCCGACGTCGAATCTGTGGTCGATGGCGGGCAGGGTCACCGTGGCCTCGCCCGAGCCGTTCGCACCGATCGCGATCCTGAGCGGGGCGACGAGCCCTTCGGGCAGGACCGGCGCCTGGGTCGTGCCCGCGACGTCGTAGAGCTTGGCGAACAGGGTGACCTCGCCCGCCGTGCTCTTCGCCTGGTCGCTCCCGGCCGGCACGTCGGGCGCGGGTTCCGAGGTCACCCGGACCCGTACCGTCGAGCTGCCGGTGACCTGGAGCGGGGCGGTCAGCGGTGCGGAGTCGAAGGTGGCGCTCTGCCCCGCCATGTCGAGGGACAGGTTCACGCCTGAGCCACCGGCGAGGCCGCCGAAGCCGGGCACCGCGGAGATCGAGGAGGGCGAGCCGCCGGGCGGGTTGGCCACCGGCTGGTCGGGACCGCCGAGCGGTACGGAGGTCTGGCCGCTGCCCGACAGCCCGGGGTAGCCGTCGGCCGTGGCGTGCAGCTGGACCGGGCGGCGGGTGCCGGGATCGCGGCCGCCGTCGCGGGTGACCGTGAAGGCGCCGCCGGCCTGAGCCGCGTCGCCGGTCTCCTTCAGGTGGCGGTCGAACCAGCCGAGCGTTTTCTCGTGCAGCCAGTCGACCTCGCCGTTGCCGCCGTCGTGGCCGCCGTCGAACCAGGCGACCTGCACCGGGGCGCCGGTGGCGGCGATGGCCTTGGCGTTGGCGTCCGCGTGGCCCAGCGGGAACAGCGAGTCGCGCTGCCCCTGCAGCAGCAGCGTCGGAATCCTGATCTTCCCGGGCACCGAGATCGGGCTCGACCTGCGCAGCGTCTCCACCGCGCTCGCCGTCGCCCGGCCGCTCTGGGCCACCTGCTGGTACATGTCGCAGATCTCCGGGAGGAACCGGCCGCAGCGCACCTCCTCGGCGGTGAGCGGCCGCTCCTCGCCCGCACCGTTCCCCTGGCCGGTGCCGAGGGCGGCCGGGCCGGCGGCGGCCGGTGCGGGGCCGCCTCTGCTGAAGAAGAGCCCGGCCCACATGCGCTTGAACACCCCGTTCAAGGGCCCCTGCCCGGTGGCGTCGGGGAACAGCGCGTCGGCCAGGTCGTACCAGGTGATCTGCGGGACGATCGCGTCGATCCTGGGGTCGTGGGCGGCGGCCATCAGCGCGATGGCCCCGCCGTACGAGCCGCCCGCGATGCCCACCCGCGGGTCGCCCGCCGCGTCGAGCCGGACCTCGGGCCGCTTCGCGACCCAGTCGACCAACTGGCGCACGTCCTTGACCTCGTAGTCGGGGGAGTTCAGCGCGATCTGCCCCGAGGAGCGGCCGAAGCCCCGCGCCGACCAGGTAAGCACGGCGTAACCGTCCTGGGCCAGCCGCACCGCGGCGTCCCTGACGCTCTGCTTGCTGCCGCCGAAGCCGTGCGCGAGCAGCACCGCCGGAGCCCGGCCGCCTCCGGCGGGCGGGAAGAAACTCGCGTCCAGTGTGACCCGCTGGTCATCGCCCGGCCCGTCGAGCACTGTGATCATCTGCTCCTGGGCCCGTACGTCCGGTGCGGACGGCCAGACCAGCCAGGCCACGACGCCGACGGCCAGCACGGTGACCACCGCGATCCAGGTGGCCCACCTTGCCCCACGTTTCACCGGTTCTCCTTGAGCGTGGGAATCCCCTCCCTGAGAAAGAGGGAGGGATGTCACGGCGTGAGCTTACTGATCCAAGCTGAAATGCTCCTGAGACGACTCTCAGGAGCATCCCGGCCGGTCATCCGGGCAGGGGTGATCAGCCGTGTCGGAAGGGTGACGGTCGCCCCGATGGCTCGGGGATGTCCCTGATTGCGGACCGAGGTGAAGGGGCGGCATCATTTCGACACGTGAAGCCAGTAGAAAGCCTCCGAAGAAGAGCCACTCCGGTCATCGAGTGGGCTCTGCCGTATTGGACGCGAGGAAAGGCCGGCAGGGAGACCCCGGAGGACCTGTTCAGGCTCCTCTACTTCGGGTGGCTGGTGGCTTTTTCCTTCAAGGTGCTCGGGGCGTCCTGGGACGTCTCCTGGCACTTCAAGTGGCTCCGTGACGACCTGGCCCCGCCGCACCTGCTCAACAGTGTCGGCACCGCCATCGCCCTGGCGCTCACGATCATCCACATCTACACCGGTTACGGCGTCGACAAGCTCGCGCAGCGCCTCATCGCCTGGGGTACGGGGATCTTCCTGGTCGCGGTACCGCTCGACCTGATCAACCACCGGGTCAACGGGCTCGACATCACCTCGTGGAGCCCGTCCCACATGATGCTCTACATCGGCACGCTCCTCATGCTCTGCGGCGTGACCTGGGGCTGGTTCATCCGGGCGGCTCCCGGCCGGACGCGCACGCTGGTCCTCGGCGGGCTCTTCGTCTTCCTCTTCGAGAACGTCTGGTTCCCGGAACAGCACCAGGAGTACGGGGTCTACGGCCTGGCCGCCTGGGACAGGGGCGAGCCGGACGCGGAGCCGATCCTGATCAGGTTCGCCGCCGACCAGATCGGCCTGCCGGTGGACGACAGGGCGGTGGCGTTGCACTTCACGCTGCCCGTTCCCGACCAGCTCTACCCGCTCTACGCCGTGATCGCCGCCATGCTGGTGGCCGTCTGCGCCCGGGTGATGATCGGCCGGATGTTCTCCGCCACCGCGGTGGTCGGCGCCTACGTGGCCTACCGCACCCTGATCTGGCCCCTGCTCGCGGTCGCCGACTTCCCGCGCTCGGCGGTGCCGGTCTTCCTGATCGCCGGGGCACTCGCCGTCGACCTGGCGTTCCTGATCAGGATGCCCGTGGTCAGGGCGCTGGTCGGCGCACTCGGCGTCACCCTCGTCGTCGACCAGGCGCTCCGCTTCCAGCACGCGATGTTCATGGCGCCCCCGCTGGTGACCCCCGCGACCATGCTGATCGGGGGGGCGGGGCTGGCCGCCCTGTGGCTGACGGTCGAATGGGCGTGTGGCCGTTACCCGCTCCGGGCTCAGGACAGGGAGGCCGTGGTCAGCGCCACCGCCACCCCGTAGGCGAGTCCCATCACGGTGATCTCGGCCGCCGCCCATGCGACGACCGCCGTCGCCCGCCGCTCCGCGATGTGCGGCAGCAGGCGGAAGCGGATGTGGGCGGCGAACGGGATCAGCAGGGCCACACTGGCGACCTTGGCCACCACCAGCGGGCCGTACTCACCGCGCAGCAGCGCCCCCGGCAGCTCCACCCCGGGGGTGAGGGCCATTGTGGCGAGCCCGGTCACCAGCCCGGAGACGCTGACCAGGACCAGTGCCAGGGTGGCCAGCCTGGAGAACTTCGGCAGCACCCGCGCCAGCAGTTCCCGGTCCGCGGCGACCAGCAGGATGATCGTGAGCAGGCCGCCGGTCCAGGCCGCCGCGCCCATCACGTGCAGTTCCATCGAGATCATGATGGGGTCGTGCCAGACCGAGTCGACGGCGTGGCCGGTGACCGGGATCGGCAGCAGCCCGAAGAAGGCGATCACGATCCGCAGTTCGGCGGGGACCTTCTCGCCGTACCGCACGGCCAGCAGTCCGATCCCGGCGTAGGAGAGCGCGCAGGCGGCGGTGAAGAGCATGCCCTGCCCGGCACCGACGCCGTCGACGTACGCGGCGATCATCGACGGGGTGGGGATCAGGCCGGGGTTCAGCTCGGCCGTCTGGAAGACGATGATGAGCAGTGCCAGCAGCGCCCACGCCCAGGCGAAGGTCACCGCCATCGGCCGCGCCCGGCGCATCACCGGTTCGGTCCGCTCGGGGTCGTCGAACCCGAGCATCTTCGGCAGCAGGCTCAGCCCGACCACCGCCACCGTCGCCAGGTCCAGCAGCACCCGCAGCACCGGCAGGCCGTACTCCACCAGTGGCCCGGGGATGACGATCCCCGGCACCGCCTCCTGCGCGGTGAACGCGGTCGCGGCCAGCACGGCCAGCACGCCCCCGGACACGAACCCGCCAGCCACCAGCCTCCTGGCGGTGCCGGCCTCGGGGACCCGCTCGACGGTCACGGTCATCTCGCGCCCCCCTCCTTCGTACGGCGCATCGCCACGACGGTGGCTCCGCCGAGCAGGACGATGGAGGCGGCGATCCACAGCACCGCCATCCCGGCCCCGCCGTTCTGCGCGGCCTCGGCGGCCTGGGCGCCCAGATCGGGGCCCTGGTCCGCGGGGGCCGGGCCCGCGGGGACCGGCTCCGCGGTCGCCTGCTCGGTGGCCTGCTCGGTGGCCTGCGCCGAGGAGGCCGGGCCGGGTGCGGTCAGGGTGAAGGTGATCTTGCTGGAGACCGGGTGTCCGTCGGCGGAGAGGATCCGGTAGCCCACCACGTACTCCCCGGCGGGGCCGAGGGCCTTCACCCGGACGCTGGCCTTCGCCCTGTTCACCGCCGTCTTGCCGTCCTCCCACCGCGTGCC
The DNA here is from genome assembly GCF_040678965.1 of Streptosporangium sp. NPDC049248. Lineage (NCBI taxonomy): Bacteria > Bacillati > Actinomycetota > Actinomycetes > Streptosporangiales > Streptosporangiaceae > Streptosporangium > Streptosporangium sp. NPDC049248. The sequence goes on along the minus strand of NZ_JBFAQY010000025.1, from coordinate 32,406 downwards.
GTCGGGACCGGTCACGCTGATCTGCGCGAAGCCCTGCCGGACAGGCTGGTCGAAGGTGAGCGTGATCGTCTCGGGGCCGGTGGCCAGCTCGGCACCGTCCTTGGGGTCGCTGTCGATCAGCACGTTGTGGGCCTGAGCCGGGGTGACCGCGCAGAGCAGCGCGACGCACGCGAGCAACAGGACCGTGAGTAGCCGCCTCACCGGTCATGGCCTTCCGTTGGGTACTTCATGACCTCGACATGTTCCCACCTTCACCTCGCGCTGGGGAATCGCGCCCGGAGGCAGGGACGGCCGGGGCGTCAGACGTCGCCGTTTCCCGGTTTCTCCAGGGCGGACCTGAGCGCGCCGAGGAACTCCGCCGCGTCGCGGCCGTTGACGAAGCGGTGGTCGTAGGCGAGGCCGAGGGAGATCACCTTCCTGGTGACGAAGGCGCCTTCGCGGGTCTCCACCACCTCGGGGCGCGGGGCGCCGAGGGAGAGCGCGCAGATCTGGCCGGGGAAGACGATCGGGATCGCGGTGATCACCGAGGTGTCGGTGTGCAGGGTGAGCATGATGTTGCCGCCCACCAGGTCACGCTCCCTGAAGGTGCCGCCCAGCGCGGTCTTACGGAAGCCTGCCAGGTCGCGGGCGATCTCGTCGAGCGGGCGGCGGCCCGCGTCGCGCACCACCGGTACGTACATGCCGCCTCCGACGTCGACGGTCACCCCCACCTCCGCCGTCGTGGCGCGGCGGGCGCGGCGGCCGTCGACGGGTGTGGCGAAGAAGAGGGGGAAGCGGTCGAGCAGCCGCCCGGTCGCCTGGACGAGCAGCTCGGGCAGGCCGATGAGAGCACGTAGCCGCTTCGTCTCCGCTCGGGCGAACGGCAGCGCGTCCGTCACGTCCACCCGCATGACCGTGAAGGAGGCGGGGATCTCCCGGTGCGACCGCTCGACCACCTCGGCGGTGCGTCGCTGCGCCCTGGACGGCTCGATCAGGTGGGAGTCGTCCAGGTCCGGCGGGGTGAGCGGAACGGTGCCTCTCATCGGTTCGATCGGCGGAAGGGTGACGCTCACCGCGCCGCCCGTTCCGCCGTGCGGGGTGTGCGGCGGGACCAGGTCGGCCCGCCTGACCACCTTCCTGCCGAGGGCCCGGACCTGGTCCATGGAGATGCCGTACTCCGCCATGGCCCGCCGGGCGGGGGCGGTGATGACGAGCTCCTCCTGCCCAGCGCCCGTCTCGGCGGGGGAGGGGGCGGGGTCGGCCGCGGGGTCCTCACCGGCGGACAGCAGGCGGGCGATCACCTGGCCGGGAGAGCACTCGGCGCCCACCTGAAGCAGGTGCCGCAGCGTCCCGTCCCGTTCGGCGGTCAGCTCCTCGGCCGCCTTGGAGGTCTCCAGCACCGCGAGCGGCTCCCCGGCCCGTACGGCCTGGCCGTCCTTCGCCTCCCACTCCACCAGCAGGTACGAGGCGTCGTTGTTGTTGAGCTTGGGTACCCGGACCTCGGTCACAACAGGGCCTCCGCGACGGCGTGCCGGATCCGGCCGGACTGGACGAGGATCTCGCGCTCCAGGTGGGGGGCGGCCGGGATGACGCTGTCGGCCGCGCTGATGAGGCTGATGGGGCGGCGCAGGGTGGACCAGAGCCGGGGGTGGAGCACCCGCGCCACCTCGGCGCCCCAGGTGCCGCCCTCCGAGCCGTCCTCGACGACGCACACGTGCCGGGCACGGTCGAGCCCGGGGAGCGTGGGCAGCGGATAGAGCCGCGCGGGAACCAGCAGCTCGCAGGCCACGTCCTCCTCCATCAGCAGGGCGCGCATGGCGTCAAGCGCCCGGTGTGTCATGCCGCCGTGGACGATCAGCGTGCAGTCGGGCTCGGTCACGCCGTCCACGAAGACCCGGGCGACGCCGCCGGTCAGTTCGTAGCGGAACAGGTCGTCCACGACACCGCCCTCGTACCTGCGCCGGGTGTAGAGGACCTTGTCCTCGAAGAACAGGCAGGGCTGTTCCAGGGCGAACATCAGGGCGAACAGCTCGCCCGCGTCGTGGAAGGGGGTCATCTCGAACAGCGAGAGGCCGGGCACACCGATGAAGTGCTTCTGCGGGCTCTGGCTGTGGGTGGGGCCGTAGCCGCGGTTGCCGCCCGACGGGCAGCGGACGACCAGCGGGACGGGGACCCTCCTGCCGTACATGGAGGTGGACTTGGCGGCGAAGTTCACCAGCTGGTCGAAGGCGAGCGCGGCGAAGTCGGCGAACATGATCTCGACGATCGCGCGGTCCCCGGCCAGCGCCAGGCCCGCGCCGATCCCGGCGATCGCCCCCTCGCTCAGCGGGGTGGACCGGACGCGGTGGCCGAACCGGGTGGACAGGCCCTTGGTGACCTTGAAGGCCCCGCCGTACGGATCACCGACGTCCTCACCGAGCAGGTGCACCCGCGGGTCGGCCTCCATCAGGTCGTGCAGTGCCCGGTTGAGGTGTTCGGAGACGCGGGTCACGGGCGCTCCCAGACCGACGGGGGGCGGGCGGCGACCTCGGCGGCGATCCGCTCGACCCGCTCGCGGGCCGCCAGGTCCAGGGCGGCGAAGTGCTCGGGGAAGTCCCGCGCGTAGCGGGCGTACCAGTCGTGGCCGGCGGCCAGGGCGATCTCCTCGGGGGTGCGTGTGTCGTCGCCCTTGCTGTGCGGGCCGATCCGGTGGGTGACGAACTCGACCACCAGCGGGCGCGACTCGCCGCGGACCGCGCCGAGCAGAGGTGCCAGCTCGGCGCGGATCTCGCCGACCTCGGTCGAGGTCACCCGGTGGTGGCCGACGTCGAACGCGGCGGCGCGGGCCGCGACGCTCCCGGCCATCTGCGCAGACGTCGGGGTGGACTGGGCGATGCCGTTGTTCTCGACGACGACCAGCAGCGGGACCCGCCAGAGCCGTGCCATGTTGAGCGCCTCGTAGACCGCCCCCTCGCCCCAGGTGCCGTCGCCGACGTAGGCGCAGGCGAGCGCGCCCGTCTCCCTGAGCTTCAGGGCCACGCCGACCGCGACGGGCAGGCTCTCGCCCTGGACACCGGTGGACAGGAAGCGGCGGTGGTAGACGTGCTGGCTGCCGCCGACCCCGGCGCAGAGTGCGCCCTCGCGACCCATGATCTCGGCGAGCAGCCCGTGCGGCTCGGCGTACCTGGCCAGGAAGTGCCCGTGGCCGCGGTGGTTGCTGAGGACGAAGTCGTCGTCGTGGAGCAGCGGCGAGAGCGCGACCGGGATGTACTCCTGGCCCAGACAGGTGTGGGTGGTCCCGCTCAGCTCACCCGCCTCGAAGAGCCTGAGCAGGGTCAGCTCGAAGTGCCGGATGAGCAGGAGGAGTTCCAGGTCCTCTCTCGGCGGCGGGGACGGCGGCTGCCGCAGGCACGGGGGGATTGGGGCGGTGACGACCACGTGTGCGCTCCTGGCATCGAACGATCTTGGGGAACACGCTCGGCCACTGGGGCGGAGGCGGCATGGGAGCGCTCCCATCCGGAGCGTAGGAGGCGCACGAATGAGAGTCAATGACTGTGCGGATGACAGATATTCAAGGAATGAAGAATAGGTGCATTCATCTGCAAAAAGGGCCTAAAAGGTGGTTTGTTTCGATTTATGGGGCTCGAAAACAACGCTGTAACCTTGACGAATTCGGCGGGAGATCTCTAGCCTCCTCCGTGGGAGCGTTCCCACGACACCGTGCAGCCGCGCGGTGACATGAGGCGCCCGGTCGGGCGCCTCCATCTCGCCCGAACGCTCACATCTTTCGGCGCCGGGGTCACTCCGCGCCGCGCAGGTCCTCTGGTCCGCGCCGATCCGGCCGGCCGACATGGGATCGCACACTCGGGCGATCCCGTTCCCCGCCGCGGGGGAACGCTCACGGGTTCCTCTTCGCCAGTACGGAGGTGTCTTGACGCGAACCGGCCTCTCACCGGCCAAGAAAGCACTGCTCGCCCAGCGACTGGGCGGCCGCGTCGTCGCGGCGGCGATTCCGCCGCGCCCTTCCGGGGCGGTGCCCCCGCTCTCCCCGGCGCAGGAACGGCTCTGGTTCCTGGAGCAGTACGCCCCCGGCACCTCCGCCTACACCGTGGCCTTCGCGGCCACGCTGGAGGGGGAGATCGACGCCGAGGCACTCGCCCGAGCACTGACCGAGGTGGCCCTCCGGCACGAGAGCCTGCGCACCCGGCTGGTCACCACCCCCGACGGCGGTCCCGCGGTCGTCGTCGACGACGCGCCCGCGGCCGTGCTGCGGACCAGCGGCGACCTCGCGGAGATCGACGAGGAGCTGGCCAGGCCCTTCGACCTCGCCGCGGGCCCGCCGCTGCGGGCGCTCCTGGTCCGGCTTGGACCGGTCGAGCACGTACTGCTGCTCACCATGCACCACGCGATGACCGACGGCTGGTCGTGCGACATCGTCATGGAGGAGCTCCTCACCCTGCACGCCGCGTACCGTGAGGACCGCGACCCGGAGCTGCCGCCGGTGCCGGTGAGCTACGGCGACTACGCGCACTGGCAGCGGGAGCGCGACCACGCCGAGGAGATCCGCTACTGGCGGCGGCGGCTGGACGGGCTGCCCCCGCTGGAGCTCCCCGCCGACCGCCCGCGTCCCGCCGAGCAGAGCTGGGAGGGCGCCGCCTGCGGTGTGGCCCTGGACGCCGAACTCAGTGCGGCGGTCGCCGCGCTGGGCCGCGCCCACGGCGCCACCCCGTACATGATCCTGCTCGCCGCCTTCGAGGTGCTGCTCTCGCGCTACTCGCGGCAGTACGACTTCGCGGTCGGCTCGCCCGTCTCCGGGCGGGACCTGCCCGAGCTGGAGCGGGTGGTCGGCGTGTTCGTCAACTCGCTGCCGATGCGCGCGGACCTGTCCGGCGACCCCACGTTCGCCGAACTGCTGGCCAGGGTCAGGGAGACGGCGCTGGACGCCTACGCCCACCAGGAACTCCCCTTCGACCGGCTCGTCAGCGAGCTGGGCGTGGAGAGGGACGTCAGCAGGTCACCGGTGTTCCAGGTGATGTTCGCCCTGCAGAACTACCGCTCCAGCCCGCTGGAAACCCCGGGCCTGACCATGACCCCCTACCCGGTGAAGGCCACGGCCAGCCGGTTCGACCTGGCCCTCTACCTGTTCGAGACCGCCCACGGGCTCACCGGCCACCTCACCTACAGCACCGCGCTGTTCGACCCCGGCACCGCCGAGCGGATGGCCGCGTGCTTCGAGAACCTGATGAGGTCGGTCGTCGCCGACCCCGGCGCGCCGATCTCCGAGCTTGAGATCCTCCCGTCGGACGAGCGCCGCCGGGTCCTGGCACTCGGCGAGTCCACCCCCGTGACCCCCTTCGGCACCGGGCTGCTGCACGAGGCCGTGTCCGAGCAGGCCAGGCTCACCCCGGACGCCGTCGCGGTCGTGGCGGGCGACACCTCGCTCGGCTACGCGGAGCTCCTGGGGCGGGCGGAGCGGCTCGCGCGCCTGCTGCGGCGGGCCGGCGTGGGCCGCGGCGACCGGGTCGCCGTCTTCCTGGAGCAGTCGGCGGACACGGCCGTCGCGGTGCTCGGCGTGCTCAAGGCGGGCGCCGCCTATCTCCCGCTGGAGCCCGACCATCCCGGTGATCGGATCGCCTACGTGCTCTCCGACGCCGGGGCGCGGGCGGCCGTGACCGCGTCCGACCTCCGCGACCGCCTGCCCGAGGGACTGCCCACGGTCCTGGTCCCCGCCCCGGGCGACCAGGAAGGCGACCCGGAAGGCGCCGAGGACTCCGGCGGGCCGGACATCGGGCCGGACGCCGGGCCGGTGGAGAGCGGCGTGACCCCCGACGACCTGGCGTACGTCATCTACACTTCGGGGACCACCGGGCGGCCCAAGGGCGTGGCCGTGCAGCACCGGCAGGTCATGGTCTATCTCGCCGGGGTGCGGGAGCGGCTGGAGATCGAGCCGGGCGGGGTGTTCGGACTGCTCCAGTCGCTCGCCTTCGACTTCGGGGTGACGATCTTCTACCTGTGCCTGATGACCGGGGGCGCGCTGCACCTCATCCCCCCGCGCACGGCCGCACCGGAACTGGCGGCCTACTTCCGCAGGCACGGCGTCGACCATCTCAAGATCACCCCATCCCACCTGGCGGCGCTGCTCGCCGACGCGACCCCGGACGAGCTGCTCCCCGGCAAGCTGCTGATCCTCGGCGGCGAGGCGGCACCGCGCGCCTGGGCCGCGGAGCTCGCGGCGGCCGGGCGGTGCCGGGTGATCAATCACTACGGCCCCACCGAGGCCACCGTCGGCGTCACCACCTACCCCGTCGAGCCCGGAGCCGCTTCCGGAGCCGCTTCCGGAGCCGCGGTGGACGGCGCCGCCCTCGCCTTCCGGGCCGCCTCGGGGGCCGCTCCGGGGGCGGGGACGGCGCTGCCCATCGGATCGCCCATGCCCGGGGCGCTGGTACACGTGCTCGACGACAACCTGCGGCCGGTCCCGGCCGGGGTTCCCGGCGAGCTCTACCTGGGCGGCGACCGGCTGGCCCGGGGCTACCTGGGCCGTCCCGGGCTGACCGCCGACCGCTTCCTGCCCGACCCGTACGGCGCCCCCGGTGCCCGGATGTACCGCAGCGGCGACCTCGGCCGCTGGCTGCCCGGCGGGGAGCTGGAGTTCCTCGGCCGGCGTGACCTGCAGGTGAAGGTCCGCGGCTACCGGGTGGAGCCGGCGGAGGTGGAGGCGGTGCTCTCCGGGCATCCGGGGGTGACGGGCGCCGTCGTGGACCTGAGAGGCGGGCGCCTGGTCGCCTACCTGGTCGGGCAGGCCGGCCCGGAGGCCGCCGAGATGCGGTCCTGGCTGGCCGAGCGGCTCCCCGACTACATGATCCCGGCTCGCTACGTGTGGCTGGACGAGCTGCCGCTGAAATCCCACGGCAAGGTCGACAGGTCGAAGCTGCCGGATCCCGCGACCGAGGTCTCGGCCGCGGGGTTCGTGCCGCCGGAGACCGCGCTGGAGGAGACGGTCGCCGGGATCTGGGCCGAGATCCTGGAGGTGGAGCGGGTCGGCGCGCTCGACGACTTCTTCGACCTGGGCGGCCACTCGCTGCTCGCCATGCGGGTGATCGCCCGGCTGCGCGCGCGGGTCCCCGAGCGGGCGGTGACCGTGCTGGAGCTGTTCAAGAACCGCACGGTCAGGGAACTGGCCCGGCTGCTGGAGACCGGCGGCGACGGCGGGCGGGAGCTGCTGCACCGGCTCACCCCGCCCCGCGCCGCCACGGCCACCATGGTCTGCGTGCCGTTCGGCGGCGGCAGCGCCGTCGTCTACCAGCCGCTGGCCGACGCGCTGCCCGCCGACTGGGCGCTGTACTCGGTCGCGGTCCCGGGACACGAGCTCGGCGAGCGGTCGCGGCCGTTCGACGAGGTCGCCCGGGAGTGCGCGGAGGAGATCCTCGCCGGGGTGCGCGGGCCGCTGGTGCTCTACGGGCACTGCGGGCTCGGCGTCATGCTGATCGTGGAGATCGCCCGGCACCTGGAGGCGGCGGGCCGCCCGGTCGACGCGATCTACCTCGGTGGCGTGTTCCCCTTCGCCCGGCCTGGGCGCGGCCTGGGCTGGCTCGGCACCCTGATGGACCGGATGACCAGCGACCAGGGCAGGATCAACGCGCTCTCCGCGGCGGGGCTGGACGTCGAGGAGTTCGAGCGCGACCAGCTCAGGCTGATCATCGAGAACCGCCGCCAGGGCACCCGCATGGCGGAGCGCTACTTCACCAGGCTGTTCGAGGAGGAGGACGCCCGGCCCTTCGCGGCACCGGTCATCGCGGTGGTGGGGGAGCGGGACCCGGCGACCGAGTTCTACCAGGAGCGCTACCGCGAGTGGCTGCGGCTGTCCGGCACCGCCGCCTGCGTGGTGCTGGACGAGGCCGGGCACTTCTTCGTGAAGTACCGGGCGCGGGAACTGGCCGACATCCTCACCGGCACCCACCTGGCCCTGGCCCGAGGACAGACCGCGCCACTGGAGCGCACCGAGGACTCCACCTGGTGGCTTCAGGGCGTCTCCGGCTCGTCCCCGGCCCCCGCCCGCCCCCTCGTCCTGGTGCCCGAGTCCGGCGCCGCGCAGGGCTCCGACGGCGCCACGCGGACCGGCGACCGGGCCGACCTGCGGGTGGTCGGCCCCGGCGAACCCGGCCCCGTCACCGCCCCCGCCACCGGCGGGCCTCCACCCGGCATGCGGCGGTTCCTGCTGGTCTCGGTAGGGCAGCTGGTCTCGATCACTGGGTCCGCGCTGACCGAGTTCGCCATCCCGATCTGGATCTACCTGACCACCGGGTCGCTGGCCAGGTTCGCGCTGTTCGCGGTGCTGGGACTGGTGCCCGGGATGCTGGTGGCGCCGCTCGCGGGAGCGATCGTGGACCGTTACGACCGGCGCAGGGTCATGCTGTGCGGGGACATCGGCGCCGGGAGCACGCAGCTCGCGCTGGGCGTGCTGCTCTGGACCGGAAACCTGGAGATCTGGCACATATATCCGCTGCTCGTCTGCCTGTCGATCGCGCTGACCTTCCAGCGGTTCGCCTACGGCTCGGCGATACCGCAGCTGGTCCCCAAGCGCTTCCTCGGCCACGCCAACGGTGTCGTCCAGATGGCCACGGGCACCGCCCAGCTCGTCGTGCCGCTGATCGCGACCGGGCTGATGGCCACGATCGGGCTGGAGGGCATCCTCGTCATCGACGTCGCCAGCTACGTGGTCGCCACGCTGGTCCTGCTGTTCGTCCGCTTCCCGACCGCCATGCCCTGGCGGCGCAGGGAGAGCGTCCTGGCCGAGATGGCGAACGGCATCCGCCACTCGTGGGGCAACCCCGGCTTCCGCGGCATGCTCGTGTTCTTCGCGGTGCTCAACGTCTTCCTGTCGCCGCTCTTCCTGATGATCTCCCCGCTGGTCCTGTCGTTCGCGACGCTCGACGACGTCGGCAGGGTGGCGTTCGCGGGAGGGCTCGGGGTCTTCCTCGGCGGCCTGCTGATGACCGTCTGGGGCGGGCCCCGCAGGCGGCGCCTGTACGGGGTGCTGCTGGCCACGCTCGCCCTGGCGGTGTTCTGCGTGCTCACCGGATTCCAGCAGAACCTCGCCCTGATCGCGGTCGGCTCGTTCGGCATGTCGTTCTGCCTGACCCTGCTCAACGGCGTCTACGCCACGATCATCCAGGTCAAGGTGGCACAGCGGTTCCACGGCCGGGTCATCGCGCTCAACACGCTCATCGCCTGGTCCACGCTGCCGATCGGGTTCGGCCTGGTCGCGCCGTACGGCAGTGCCCTGTTCGAGCCGCTGCTCGCCCCCGACGGGCCGCTGGCCGGCACCGTCGGCCTGCTGATCGGCACCGGCGAGGGCCGCGGCATCGGCTTCATGTACGCCTGCTTCGGGCTGGCCATCGCCGCCATCGCGCTCGCCGCCATGCGCGTGCGGGTGCTGGCCCGCTTCGACGCCGACGTACCCGACGCGCTCCCCGACGACCTGGTCGGTTTCGAGGCTCTGCGGAGCCGCACCCGCGAGAAAGAGGAGGTTGGGTCATGAGTTTCCTGGTGGTGCTCAACGACGAGGAGCAGTACTCGATCTGGCCGGCGGGCAGGGAGCTGCCCGCCGGATGGCGGGCCGAGGGTTTCGAGGGGGACAGGGAGGACTGCCTCGCCCACATCGACGAGGTGTGGACGGACATGCGCCCGCTCAGCGCGCGCGGGGAGGGGGCATGACCGACCCGCTGGCCTCCAGGATCGCCGGAATGATCTCCGTTGCCTGCGACGGGCGGCTCACCGCCGACGAGATCGTCGGCTCCGACATCTCCCTGTCCGCGCTGGGCGTCACCTCGCTGGCGCTGCTCCGGCTCATCGACGCCGTCGAGGACGAGTTCGACGTCGCCCTCGACCTCGGCGGGGGCGCCGCCTACCTCGACAGCTTCCCGCTGCTGGTCGGTTACCTGAGCGAGCGGACCTCGTGAGCCCGGGGACCGTGCCGCAGATGCTCGCGCTCCGCGCCGAGCAGGACCCCGGGAAGGAGGCGGTGATCGTCGAGGGCGTCGCGTCGATGACGTTCGGCGAGTGGGACCGGCGCTCGGACGACGTCGCGCACGGGCTGCTCGACCGCGGCGTGCGGCGGGGCGACCGGATCGGGCTGCTCTTCGGGAGCCGGGACTGGGTCGACTTCGCCGTCGCCTACTGCGCGGCGCAGAAGGCCGGCGCCGTCGCCGTGCCGCTCTCCGACCGGCTCGCGCCCGCCGAGGTACGGCACATGCTGGAACACTGCTCGGCCTCGGGGCTGCTGTGCGGGCGCGACCTCACCCCGCCGGAGGGCGACCGCTGGAGCGCGGCCGTCGCGGACCTGGAGGGTGGGACGGCGGGGCCGCCCGGGGTGCGGGTCGAGCCCGGGGACCTGGCCCAGATCCTCTACACCTCGGGCACCACGGGGCTGCCCAAGGGGGTGGGCGCCAGCCACGCCAACCTGGCCTTCGGCTGCGAGACCCGCCCCAACCGCCGCAGGTTCGGCCACTCGCGCCACCTGCTGCACGCCTTCCCGATCGGTACCAACGCCGGTCAGACGATGCTGATGAACGCGCTGGACGCCCGTCCGGCCATGCTCACCCTCGGGCGTTTCACCCCCGGCCGTCTCGCCCGGCTGATCGAGTCGCGCCGGGTCGGCACCGTGTTCGTGGTACCCGCCATGGCCATCGAGTTCCTGAACGCGGGACTGCACGAGCGCCACGACATGTCGAGCGTCCTGCTGCTCGGCTCGGCCGCCTCGGCCCTGCCGCCCGCGGTGGCCGCGCGGCTGGCCGGCGCCTTCCCCAACGCGACGATCGCCAACTACTACACCTCCACCGAGGCCGCTCCCGCCCAGACCATCATGATCTTCGATCCGTCCAGGCCGGGGGCGCTGGGGCGGCCCGCGTTCGGCGGGGCCCTGCGCATCACCGACGCGCACGGCGACCCGCTGCCCCCGGGAGAGACCGGCGAGGTCTGGATGCGCTCACCCACCGCCACCCGCTTCTACTACCGGGACGAGCAGGCGGGCGCCGAGGCGTTCCGGGGCGGCTGGGTGCGGATGGGGGACATCGGCCGCCTGGACGCCGAGGGCTACCTCCACCTCGTCGACCGGGAGAGCGACGTGGTCAAGTCGGGCGCGTTCAAGGTCTCCACGCTCCAGGTGGAGGCGGCGCTCCACGAGCACGAGGCCGTCGCGGAGGCCGCGGTGCTCGGCGTCCCGCACCCGGTACTCGGCAGCGTGCTCGCCGCGGCGGTGGTGCTGCGGTCCGCCGGGACCTCCGGCGGGGATCTACGGGTCTTCCTGATGGACCGCCTGGCCGGGCACGAGCTCCCCGAACGGGTGCTCGTCGTCGACGCCCTGCCCAGGAACCAGTCGGGAAAGGTCGTCAAAAGGGAGCTGCGGGGCCTGTTCGAGGCCGCCGCGACAGGTCAGACGGAAGGCACGTGAAAATGTCGATGTCGCTCACAGCGGGATGGGGCCGGGCGACCTTCGCCCAGCACGGGATGTGGATCACCGAGCGGATGGGCGCCGGCGGCCGGGTCTACGCGATGCCGCTCACCCTGCGGCTCGACGGCCCGCTCGACACCGGCGCGATGCTCGCCGCCTGTGCCGCGGCCGTCGAGCGACATCCCGTGCTCGCCGCGGTCCTGGCGGAGCGGGACGGCGAGGTCCGCCTGCTCCCCGGCAAGGTGCCCCCGTCGATCCGCTTCGAGGAGACCCCGCCCGAGCCCGGCCGGCTTGAGGACGAGGTGGCCCGCCCCTTCGACCTGGAGTCGGGCCCGCCGGCCAGGTTCACCCTCTTCAGGCTGGGGGCCGAGCGGCACCTGCTGCAGATCGTCGCCCACCACGCCGTCTTCGACGGCGTCTCCAAGGACCTGCTGCTCCGTGACATCGCCGCCGCCTACGGGGGCTCCGCCCTGGCCCCCCTGACGCCCTCCTGCGACGAGATCGCCCGCGCCGAGCAGGGCCGGGTCGCCGCCGCGCTGGAGGAGGCGGCGGAGTTCTGGCGGCCGAGATGGCAGGACGGGCAGGACCTGCTGCTGCCCGGCCTCACCCGCACCTCGCTGCGCGCCGCGCCCGGCGACACCGTGGAGTTCCGCCTCGGCGGCGAGGTCGCCGCCATCGCCGCCCACCTGGGCCTGACCCGCTTCGAGGTGGTGCTGGCCGCACTGCACACGCTCCTGTACGGGTACGGCAACACCCGCGTCACGGTGGCGGTGGACCTGTCCACCAGGACCGAGGAGACGCGCGAGCACGTGGGGGCGTTCGTCAACGAGCTGCCCGTGGTGTCCGGCCCGGCCGGGACGTTCGCCGAGTTCGCCCTGTCGATCAGGGAGGAGCTGCGGGCGATCTACCGCTATCGCGAGGTCCCCCTGGCCAGGGCACTGGGCGGGATCAGTCCGCGCTCCGCGCTCACCCCCGTCTCGGTCAGCTACCGCAAACGCCCGGCCGGCGACCCCTCCTTCGCGGGGCTGGACGCCTCGGTGGACTGGATGGCGGCCAACGGCGCGGTCCGCAACACCCTGCACCTGCAGGTCGTCGACGGGGCCGACGGCACGGAAGGGGCGGAGGCCCGTCTGCGGTTCAACCCCGAGATCCTGGACCGCGCCGCCTGCGAGGACGTCGCCGAGCAGCTGCGGATCCTGCTCGCCGGCATCGCGGCCCGCCCCGGCGCCCCGCTCGACGAGCTGCCCCTGCCTCCCCGGGTCGTCCCCGCCGGCCGGGTCGTTCCCGCCGGTCAGGCCGATCACGGCGCCGTCATCGCTCCGGTCTCCGGCGGCGAAGGCGCGAGCGGCGAAGGTGCCGGCGGCGAAGGTTTCGGGGGAGAGGACGCCGAGCTCCTCGGGCAGGTCACGGCGATCTGGTGCGAGGTGCTCGGCGTGGACACGGTCCAGCCGGACGACGACCTGTTCGACCTCGGCGGTCACTCGCTGACGATCACCCAGATCATCGCCCGCGTCCGGGACGGGATGGGCGTCGAGCTCTCCTTCGAGGTGTTCATCGACTCCCCGACCGTCGAGGGCGTCGCCGAAGAGATAGCCAGGGCCCGATGACGGCCCGATCCGGACGGTCGTCGACGGTGACCGTCGAGTTCTCCGGGGCGCGGGGCGGTGAGTCGCCGCTCACCTGGGGCCAGCTGGCCATCTGGAGGATCACCCGGTGGCTTGAGGACGGCGACCCGTACTTCAACATGCCCTGGGTGCTGCCCGTCTACGGCAGGCACACCCTTGAGGCCGTCATCGGCGCCCTGCGCGGCCTCGTCGAGCGGTACGAGACCCTCAGGACCACCTGCGAGGAGATCGCCGACGGACCGGTCCAGCGGGTGGCGAGCCGGGGCCGGTTCGACGTCGAGGTGGTCGACGCCGGGGAGGACAGGCCACTCGCCGCCGCCAAGAAGGTGTCCGCCGAGCTGGCCGCCAGGGGCTTCGACTACGCGGTCGAGTTGCCGTTCCGCTGCGCCGTCGTGACCGTCGGCGGCCGCCCGCGCGCGGTGGCCTTCGCACTGTCCCACCTGGCGGTGGACGGCTGGGCGCTGGACGTGCTAGCGGGTGACTGGCGGGCGCTGCTGGCCGGGGACGAGCTGTCCGCTCCCGAATGGCAGCCGCTGGACCAGGCCGCCTTCGAGCGTGAGGGGACGGGAGCGGCCCGCGGCGAGCGGGCGCTCCGCCACTGCCGCGCCGAGCTTTCGAGGGCGCCGGAGACCATGTTCGACTTCCCCCGCGTCACGGCGGAGGAACCGAGGTTCGTCCGGGTCGGCATGGAGTCGGCGGCGGTCGCCGCCGCCGCCGAGATCCTGGCCGAGCGGTGGTCGGTCAGCACGGCCAGCGTGCTGACCACGGCGAGCGCGGTGCTGCTGGGCGTGCTCACCGGGCACCGCCGGGTGGTCATGCAGCTGATCGTGGCCAACCGGCACGACCCCAGGACCGCGGCCATGGCCGGCACCGCGGTGCAGGACGGGCTCCTCGTCCTCGACCTGCCGGACGGGACGTTCGCCGACGTGGTCCGTGCCGGGCACCGGCGGGCGCTGACGGCCTACCGCAACGCGCACTACGACCCGTACCGGATGATGGCGCTGCGCGAGGAGATCGGAAGGGAGCGCGGCGCTCCCGTCGATCTGTCCGCCTACTTCAACGACACGCGGACCGCCGCCCACTGGCCCAACCTGCCCAGGGTGGAACCCGCGGGCGACCCGGCCGCGGTCGCCGCCCTCACCGAGCGGACCAGGTTCTTCCTGGTCGGTGCCTGGGACGCGGTGGACGCCACGGTCTTCTTCGCCACCGGTCCCGCCACGAACACCTGCCAGCTCTACCTGCTGACGGACACCGCCTGCCTGCCGCGCTCCACCGCCTACGCGCTGCTGGGCGGGGTGGAGAGGCTGCTGGTCAGGGCCGTGGCCGAGGAGGTGGCGCTGGACGAGGTCGCCGAACTGTGCGGCATCGTCCCGATCGAGCGCCCAGCCGTCCGGGAGGCGGCCTTTCCCGGTACGCCGGAGGGCGGCCCGGTGCGGACCGGGCAGAGCCCGCCGACGGTGAGATCCAGGGAGGTGGCCGGTGACCACGCCTGACCCCCGCGTCGCCGCGGAGACGGACCTCGCGGTGCGGGAGCCCGCGCCGGACCCCGCCACACCGGAGCAGCCGGCGCAGGACCGGCGCGAGGAACTGCTCGGACGGCTGGCGCGGCTGTCGCCGGAACGGCGCGCGGCGCTGCTGGCGGAGGCGCGGGAGCGGGACGGAGGCAGGCGGTGGCCCCTGTCGTTCGGGCAGGAGCGCCTCTGGTTCCTCAGCAGGTTCGACCCCGACGACACCACCTACCACACCCCCTGGTGCGTGCGGCTGCGCGGCCGGGTCGACGTGCGGGCGCTCGCCGCCGCCTTCACCCGCGTCGCCGAGCGGCACCACGTGCTGCGCACCCGGTTCCGGCTGGCCGGTGACCGTCCCGTCCAGATCGTCGTGCCCGTCGCGCCGGTGCCGGTGGAGCGGGCGGACGTCACCGGCGACCCGGCCCCGGCCGTCGTGGAGTTCGTGAACCGGCCGTTCGACCTCGAAGGCGGCCCGCCGCTGCGCGTGGCGCTGCTGCGGCTGGGCGAGGAGCACTTCCTGCTCTGCGTCGTCCTGCACCACATCGTCGTCGACGGCTGGTCGCTGGACGTCCTCATGCGGGAGGTGACCGAGTGCTACGCCGCGCACCGCGAGGGCAGGCCGCCGGCGCTGGCGGAGCTCCCGGCGCAGTACCCCCAGCTCGCCGAGGAGGACAGGCGCCGCGCCGAACGGGACGAGGACGCCTCCCACCTCGACCACTGGACCCGCACGCTCGCCGGGGTGCCGGCGCTCGACCTCCCCGCCGACCATCCTCGTCCCGCCCGCTGGAGCGGGCGCGGCGGGCAGGAGAGCCTGCTCGTGCCCGACGAGGTGGTCACCCGGCTGGAGGACGTCGCCAGGGGCGCGCGCTGCACGCTCTTCATGGCGCTGCTCGCCGCCTACCAGGCGACCCTCTCACTCGCCTCCGGGCAGCGGGATCTGTGCGTGGGGGTGCCGGTCTCCGGCCGGAACCGCACCGAGATCGAGCCGCTGATCGGCTACTTCGCCGGCACGCTCGTGCTCCGCGCCGACCTGTCGGGCGACCCCACCTTCCTCGAACTGATGAAACGCGCCCGGCTGACGCTCTTCCGGGGACTCCAGCACGCCGGTACGCCGTTCGAGCGGATCCTCGCCTCGTTGCGCCTGCCCCGTGACCTGAGCAGGCCGCCGCTCTTCCAGGCCATGTTCAACCTGCACAACCTGCCCAAGGACGACCTGCTGCGGACCACGATGGGCGACCTGTCGGCCGAGGTCTACCCCGTCCCCGCGACGGGCCGTACCAAGGCCGAGGTGTCCGTGGACGCCTGGCGGGGCCCCGAGGGCCTCGGCGGCGTCCTCGACTACAGCAGTGACCTGTTCTCCGCCGGAACCGCGCGGCGCCTGGCCCGCACCTTCACCGAGGTGGTGGAGCGGGCCGGGGCCGACCCGGGCCTCCGGCTGTCCGACCTGAGAGGTGTACGACCGTGGTGATGTCCTCCCCGGCGCGAAAGCCGGGACTCACGGCACCAGACCCGCTCCGGGAGGGCACGGTGACGGTGCCGGAGCTGATACGCGACCGGCTGGAGACGACGCCCGACGCGGTGGCGGTCAGCGGGCAGGGAGGCGAGCTGACCTACCGGGAGCTGCACCGGCGGGTCGACGACCTCGCCGCGCTGCTGCGCGAGTGGGGCGTGGGCCCCGAGGTCCCGGTCGGGCTGTGCATGGAGCGCACCACGGGAATGGTCGTCGCGGTCCTGGCGGTCTGGGCCGCCGGAGGCGCGTACGTCCCGCTCGACCCCGCCTTCCCCGAGGACAGGCTGCGGCTCATGCGCGAGGACGCCGGGATCGGCCTGGTGCTGACCCAGGCCGGCGTGGACCGGCGCCTGCTGGCCGGAGTCCCCCGGATCCTCGTGCTCGCCCCGGACGGCACCGCCCCCACCGCCCGCCGCGGCACGCCGCGGGGACCGCGGGGCGACCTGGCGTACGTGATGTACACCTCGGGCTCCACCGGGCGGCCCAAGGGGGTGGAGGTCCCGAGGCGCGCCGTGCAGAACCTGCTCGGCGCGTTCGCCGAACGGCTGAAGCTCACGCCCGAGGACCGCTGGCTCGCCGTCACCACCCTGTCGTTCGACATCTCCGTCCTGGAACTGCTGCTCCCCCTGGCGTGCGGGGCGCGGGTCGTCGTGGCCTCGGCGAGCCAGGCGGCCGACGGCCGGGAGTTGCGGGCGCTGGCGGTCGCCGAGCGGATCACGGCGCTGCAGGCCACCCCGGCCACCTGGCGTATCCTGCTGGAGGCCGGCGGGGTGCCGGAGACGATCCGCACCCGGCTCTGCGGGGGAGAGGCGTTGCCGCGCGACCTCGCCGACGCGCTCCTCGCCCCGGGGACGAGCCTGTGGAACGTGTACGGGCCGACCGAGACGACCGTGTGGTCCACCGCGGGGATCGTGGCGCCCGCGCCGGCCCGGGTCGTGCTGGGAGAGCCGATCTCCGAGACGTCCCTGTACATCCTGGCCGACGACGGCCTGCCGGTCGCGGACGGCGAGGCCGGGGAACTGCACATCGGCGGGGCCGGGGTGGCCCGCGGCTACCGGGGCATGCCCGCCCTGACCGCCGCCCGCTTCCTGCCCGACCCCTTCGCGGCCGGCTCCGGGACGCGCATGTACGCGACCGGCGACCTCGTCCGGCGCACCCCGGACGGCCGCCTGGAGTACCTGGGCAGGGCCGACGGCCAGGTCAAGGTGCGGGGGTTCCGCATCGAGCTGGAGGAGATCGAGACGGTCCTGCGCTCGGTGGAGTGGGTGCGCCAGGCCGCCGTCGGCGTCCATCGGGGAGCGGACGGTCTGCCCACGCTGGTGGCGTACCTGGCCGGTACGGAGGGAGCGGCACCGGAAGGGGCGTGGGAGGCGCTGCGCACCCGGCTCGGGGCGAGCCTGCCCGAGTACATGGTGCCCGCGCACCTCGTCACCCTCGACGCCCTGCCGCTCACCCCCAACGGCAAGCTCGACCGCGCGGCGCTGCCGGCCCCCGACAGGGCACGGGCGTCGACGACCCCCTACCGGGCGCCGTCGAGTGCGGCGGAGGACGAGCTCGCCGCGATGTGGGAGGAGGTGCTGGGAATCGAGCGGCCGGTCGGGGTCGACGACGACTTCTTCGAGCTCGGCGGGCACTCGCTGACGGCCGCCCAGATCATCGCCAGGGTCTGGTCGCGCTTCGGCGTCGCCGTGCCGCTGGTGGCGTTCTTCGAGCATCCGACCGTCGCCGGGCTCGCCCGGCAGCTGGACCGCCTGGACGACGACGACCTGGACCTCGTCGAGATCGCCGCGCTGCGCGAGCGGCTCGACGGCCTCGGTGCCGAGGAGCTCGCGGCGCTCTTCGACGAGCTGGGGCCGGGCGCATGAGGGCGCCCCTGTCCCCGGCGCAGGAGCGGCTCTGGATCCTGCAGCGCGTCGATCCGGACGACGCCTCCTACAACATGTATCTGGTACGCCTGCTTCGCGGCCCCCTCGACCAGGCCGCGCTGATCTGGGCGCTCACCGACGTGCTGGCCCGCCACGAGAGCCTGCGCACCAGGTTCACCGAGGAGGACGGCGTCCCCTGGGCCGTGGTGGAGGCCGGGGCGCCCGGCATCGAGTGGCTGCGCTCCGGGAGCCGCGAGGACGCGGAACGCCTGGTGGCCGAGCAGACCAACGAGCCGTTCGACCTGGAGGCCGGGCCTCCGCTGCGGGTGGCGGTGATCCGGATGACCGACGACCGGCACGTGCTCTGCGTCACGATGCACCACATCATCTCGGACGGCTGGTCGCTCAACGTCATCCTGGACGACCTGGCCGACTGCTACACCGCGCGCCTCGCCGGGGCCGAACCCCGGCTCCGCCCGTTGCCGGTCCAGGCGGGCGACTACGCGCGCTGGCAGCGGCGCAGGGCCGAGCGGGCCGTGCCGTACTGGCGGGAGAGGCTCGCCGCGCCGCCCCCGGTCGAGCTGCCGTTCCGCCGGGAGGGGGCGGGGAGCGGGCGGGGCGAGTTCCAGAGCGTCCGGTTGTCGCCCGAGACGGCGCGGAGGCTGGAACGGCTGGCCGCCGAGCAGCGCACCACCCTGTTCACCGTGCTGGTCGCCGCCTACCAGACGTTGCTGCTGCGGCACACCGGGCAGACCGACGTCCTGGTCGGCACCGTCGTCGCGGGCCGGGACCGGGTCGAGCTGGAACCGATGGTCGGATACGTCTCCCAGACGGTGATCCTCCGCGGGGACCTGTCGGGAGACCCGCCGTTCACCGACCTGATCGGCCGCAGCCGTGGCGAGGTCCTCGCCGCGCTGGGCAACTTCTCGGTCCCCTTCGAGCAACTCGGCCACCCGGCGGAGTCGCTGCTGTCCTCCATGCTCATCCTGCACAACCAGGACGCCGGTCCCCGGCGGGCGTTCGGCGAGCTGACCGTGACCGACATCGACGCCGGGTTCCGGCAGGCCAAGGTGGACCTCCTCGTCGAGGTGTGGTCCGACGAGAACGGGCTCGGGCTCTCCCTCTGCCACGACACGGGCCTGTTCGAGGCGGCGGAGGTCGGCCGCCTGGCCGCCAGGTTCGCCCTGCTCCTGGAATCCGTCGCGGCCCGCCCCGACACCCCGCTCTCCGCGCTGCCGATCTGGACCGACGCCGACCGCGCCGACATCCGCACCCTGTCGGCCGGGCCGTCCCGCTCCGGCGGCCGCGAGCCGTCCGATCCCCGCGCCCTGCCCGCCGGGGCAGCCGGGAGCGCCGGGGACGTCCTGGTTCCCGAGATGATCCGCCGGGCCGCGCGGCGGACGCCCGAGGCCGTCGCCGTGGTCTGCGGGCGGGAGAGCGTCACGTACGGCGAGCTGCTGGCCCGCGCGGGCGCGCTCGCCGGGGTCCTCCGCGAGGGCGGGGTCGGGCGTGGCGACGTCGTCGGGGTCTGCCTGCCCCGCTCGATCGAGGCGATCACCGCGCTGCTCGCCGTCTGGTGGGCGGGTGCCGCCTACCTGCCGTTCGACCCCGACGTCCCGGACGAGCGGCTGGCCTTCTCGATGGCGGACAGCTCGGCCACCCACCTGATCACCCTGCGCGAACCGCCGCCGGGCCGCGTCGCCGTCGCTCCCACGACCCCCGCGCTCGCCGGGGGTGCCCGCGCCCCCCTCCGGGGCGAGACCGTGCCGCTGGACGCCGCGTACGTCATCACCACCTCGGGCTCCACCGGCGTGCCCAAGGGCGTGCTGGTGGAGCACGGCGCGGTGGCCGCGCGGGTGCGGTGGATGCGCGCGGACTACGGCCTGACCTCCGGCGACCGGGTCGTCCAGTTCGCCTCGCTCAGTTTCGACGCCCATGTCGAGGAGGTCTTCCCGGCGCTGGCCGCGGGGGCCACGCTGGTGCTCCTGCCCGACGGGGCGACGAGTCTGCCCGATCTGCTGGCCTCGCCGGAGGGCGAGGCGGTCACCGTGCTCGACCTGCCGACCGCGTACTGGCACTCGCTGGCCGAGGAACCGGGCGAGATCGCCTGGCCCGCCTCGCTCCGCCTGATGATCCTCGGTGGCGAGCAGGTCTCCGCGGCGGCGGTGGAGCGCTGGCGAGGCCTGTTCGGCGACCGGGTCCGGCTGGTCAACACCTACGGCCCGACCGAGGGGACGGTGATCGCCACCGCCGCCGACCTCGGGGCGCGCGACGTCGTGGGCCGCCCGCCGATCGGCGGCCCGATCGCGGAGACCACCGTCCGGGTGCTCGACGACCGGGGAGAGCCCCTGCCACCCGGCGCGGCCGGGGAACTGGTCATCGGCGGGGCCGGGGTGGCCCGCGGCTACCTCGGCAGGCCGGCGCTCACCGCCGGCGCCTTCGTCCCCGACCCGTACGGTGCCCCCGGGGCACGCCGCTACCGGACGGGGGACCGGGCGCGGTGGCGCTCCGACGGGCGGCTGGAGTTCCTGGGGCGGCTGGACGCGCAGTTGAAGATCCGAGGTTTCCGGATCGAGCCGGGGGAGGTGGAGAGCCGCCTGCTCGCCCATCCGCAGGTGGGGCAGGCCTTCGTGACCGGCCGGGGCGAGGAGCTCGTCGCCTACGTCACCGGGACCGCGGATCCGGCGGACCTCAGGGAACACCTGGGGCACTCGCTGCCACGCCAGCTCGTCCCCACCGCCTGGGTGAGCCTGGAGGCGTTCCCCCTCACCCCGGGCGGCAAGATCGACCGCGCGGCGCTCCCCGAACCGGTCACCGCCTCCTCCGCGGAGCGGGTCGCGCCGCGCACGGACGCGGAGCGGCTGGTGGCCGGGATCTGGGACGAGTTGCTCGGCGCGGGGGCGGTCGGCGTCTTCGACGACTTCTTCGCACTCGGCGGGCACTCCCTGCTGGCGACCAGGGTGGCGGCGCGGATCAGGCGGGCCACCGGCATCGAGGTCCCGATCCGGACCGTCTTCGCCATGAGCACCGTCGCCTCGCTCGCCGAGGCGCTGGAGGAACTGCTGATCAGGGAACTGGACGCGCTGACCGACGAGGAGGCCATGGATCTGCTCGCCGGCACCGACCACTCCTGATCTCGCCGGTGGTGTTCTCGGGCGCGCTCCCGGTGGGAATCCGGTGTCGTCCGGGGGCTGTTGATAAGGGAGTGAGGCGGCGTAACATCCGGGCACGCCTCGTGTTGTCGGGCGCTTGTTCGGAGTCGTGAGTCACGAAGATGCGAGGGCCCATGAGCGTTGTCCAGCCCGTTCCCGACCCGAGGGCGGCGCTCGCGGAGCCGACACGCAGGGTGGGCCCCTGGTGGGTGGCCGGCATCTCGCTGGCCAATCTGGCGCTCTGGATGGGGTACTTCGGGCCACTCCAGGTCCTGCTTCCCTCGCAGGTGGCGGCGATCGACCCGGCGGGCAAGGAGGGGGCGCTGGCGCTGGTGACCGGGCTGGGGGCCGCCGTCGCGATGCTGTTCAACCCCGTCGCGGGGGCGCTGTCCGACCGCACGGCGGGCCGGTTCGGGCGCAGGCACCCGTGGTCGCTGGCCGGGGCGCTGGTCAGCGCGGGAGCGCTGGCCCTGCTGGCGGGGCAGGGGTCGATCGCCGGTATGGCGGTCGGCTGGTGCCTCGCGCAGGCCGGGCTCAACGCGATGCAGGCCGCGCTCAACGCCGGGGTGCCGGACCACGTGCCGGTGAGCCAGCGGGGTGAGGTGTCGGGCTGGATCGGGATTCCCCAGTCGCTGGGGGTGGTGCTCGCGGTGGTCCTGGTCACCATGGTCGCCACCACCACCGAATCCGGATATTTCCTGATAGCGGTGCTGATCCCGCTCTGTGTGCTCCCCTTTGTTCTCACCACCTCCGACCCCCGCCTGCCGGCCAGGCCGCCCTTCGAGCTCGGGGCCTTCCTGAGAGGTTTCTGGATCAGTCCCCGCGCTCACCCCGACTTCTTCTGGGCCTGGCTGACCCGCTTCCTGATGCAGCTCGGCAACGCCATCGCCACGCTCTACCTGCTGTACTTCCTC
Organism: Streptosporangium sp. NPDC049248; assembly: GCF_040678965.1. Classification (NCBI taxonomy): domain Bacteria; kingdom Bacillati; phylum Actinomycetota; class Actinomycetes; order Streptosporangiales; family Streptosporangiaceae; genus Streptosporangium; species Streptosporangium sp. NPDC049248. Next base: position 10,425 of record NZ_JBFAQY010000025.1, on the reverse strand, counting down.
AGCGACGAGGTCGGCTACGAGCGGCTCTTCCCCGGTGAGAGGGCCGAGGACGGCCTGCTCACGCTGATCCTGATCTACACCGCGACGGTCGTGCTCACCACCGTCGTCGCGGGCGTCGTCTCCGACCGGCTCGGCCGCCGCAGGGCGCTCGTCACGGCCTCCGGCCTGATCAGCGTGGTTCCCGCGGTGATGCTCGCGTTCTGGCCGCAGTGGCCGGTGGCGACGGCCGGTGCCGCGATCATGGGGATCGGCTTCGGCATCTACCTCTCGGTGGACAACGCCCTGGTCACCCAGGTCCTGCCGGCCGCCGAGGGACGCGCCAAAGACCTTGGTGTCATCAACATCGCCAACTCGGGACCCCAGGTGCTCGGCCCGGTCATCGCCGGTCCCATCGTGGCCGGTCTCGGCGGCTATCCGGTCCTCTACCTGACCTCCGCGGCCCTCGCCCTGCTCGGCGCCGTCCTGGTCTGGAAGATCCGCTCGGTGCCCTGACCGTACGGGCGCCTCCTTTCGCCGGGAGCCGTGCCGCGCGCGTGCGCGGCACGGGCCTTCACCGCGGCGCGCCGGGTTCAGCGCCCGCTCAGGCGGCGGACGGCGAGGGAGGCCACCCGGACGGCGGCCGAGGGGGAGAGGCGGGCACCGCGCCAGGCGAGGCGGCCGGTGGCGGGTGCCACGATGAGGGCGCGATCGCGGGCCATGCCCCTGATGACGTCGGCGGCCAGCGCGTCGACGGAGTAGAGACGGCCCGTGGTCCGGCTCGCCGACTCGCGGGCGCCGGCGCCGGTCGGGGTCTGCGGCAGGCCGGGGTTGGCGTTGTCGAGCAGCGGGGTGTCGGTGAACCCGGGGCAGACCACGCTCACCCGGACACCGTGGGCGGCGGCCTCGGCGCGCAGGGCGAGCGAGAGCCCGACCACCGCGTGCTTGGTCGCCGTGTAGGGCGCCATCAGCGGCGCGGGGACCAGTCCGGCAAGGGACGCGGTGTTCACGATGTGCCCGAAGCCCTGCCGCTTCATGATCGGGTAGGCCGCGTGGACGCCGTGGACGACGCCGCGCAGGTTCACGTCGATCGTCCGGTTCCAGTGGTCGAGGGTGAGCTCGTCGACGGTGCCGCCGACCGCGATTCCGGCGTTGTTGAAGACGACGTCGAGCCGTCCCCGCTCGGCCGCCACCCGCTCGACGAGGTCGGTCACGGCCCGCGCGTCGGAGACGTCGAGCGTCGCGGCCGAGCCGTTGAGCTCCTTGGCGGCGCGTTCGGCCCCGGCGCCGTCCAGGTCGGCGATGACGACGTGCGCGCCGCGCCTGGCGAACTCGCGGGAGACGGCCAGGCCGATGCCGGAGGCGCCCCCCGTCACGATCGCCGTTCTCACGCGCCCGCCTTTCCGGTCCGTGCCGTGCCGGGCGCCGGGGGCGCCCAGATGCCCATCGCCTTCCACACCCGGCGCTGGAGAGGGTTCGTCAGGCCCAGTTCGGCGCAGAGCTCGCGGGTCTTGCCGATCGAGTCGCGGATCTCCGCGGCCATCTCGGGGTTGCCGGTGTAGACCTCCCTGACGACGTCCTCGGGGATGCCGAACGCCCTGATCATCGAGCTTGGCGGGGAGAGCATGATCCGGGCCATGATGCCCAGGATGACAGGGGAGACGAGGCCCAGGGCGAAGCGCCGGTAGCGGGGCATCCGGGGCACCCGGCGGCGCAGGTAGTGGCGGGCGAAGGAGATGTGCCTGGCCTCCTCGGCGATGTGGATCCGTATGATCGTCTCCTCCAGCGGATGCCGGGTCCTGCCCGACTTGATCATCTTGCGCTGCACGTGGTCGATCGGGTCCTCGCCGCCGAGGACGAAGACGAAGAAGAGCTCGGTGGAGATCAGCGGGATCCACGGGGTGATCTGCGCGAGCAGGCTCAGCGGCCCCGGCATGCCTTTTATCGGAAGTTTCGTGCGGTTCACGAACTCTTGGAACATCATCCCGTGATGTCCCTCTTCGATGGTCTCGTGGTAGACGTAACGGAACTCGGGGGAACCGTTCGGCAGCCGGTAGGCGTAGTTCAGCAGTCCGCGCTTGAGCAGATTCTCGAACTGCAGGCCGATCTTCATGGCGGTCGCCACCCGCCACAGCCCGATCTTGGCGCGGATCTCGGGGGGCTGTGCCCGGTACCAGGTGTGGCCGCCCAGCCTGTCGACCTCGGGCAGCTCCCAGCGCGGGTCGTCGGCGAAGACGAGGAACTCCTTCTCGTCCCAGGGGATGTCGACGTACGGCTCCCAGTGCTTGTCGACGGATGCCTTCGAGAGGCGCTCTATGACCGCCTCGTACGCGCGTCTCTCGGTGACCTGCTGGTCGCCCTCTCTGTCCGCGGCGGTCTCTGGGGCCGGTGTCATCGCTGCCCTCCCATCGGATGTCTGCGCTAATTGTACGAAGCATCCAATAAGACGGAAAGTCCCGCGGGGGTATGAGGTCCCTCACGCCGGTGTGACGTCCTTCACTCAGCGTGGTATCAGGGCCACTCCCGCTCCGGTCGGTGACCTGTCCGTCGCTGCAGGTGATGTAACCCTTCGACTATGGCAGTGCTCGCAGCCCCCCGGCCCCTCCTGGGAATCGCGCTCCTGGCCTTCGTCAGCGCCGCCTGGGGGTCGGCCTTCCCGCTGATGAAGGACCTCATCGTCCGCATGCCCGTGGCGGACCTCCTCGCCGAGCGGTACGGCATCGCCGCGGTCGTGCTGGTCGCGCTCCGCCCGGGTAGCCTGCGGGGGCTCTCCGAGAACACCTGGCTGGTCGGCATCCTGCTCGGCCTGCTGTTCGGCGTCGGCCAGACCGTCCAGGCGGTCTCGCTGCACGACCTGCCCTCGTCGGTCTCGGGGTTCACGGTCGGCTCGTACGTGGTGATCACTCCGGTCCTCGGGCTGGTCCTGCTCGGCGCCAGGACCTCGGCCAGGATCTGGGTCGCGGTGGCGCTGGCGACCGTCGCGATGACCGTGTTCACCCTGCTGAAGGGCGTGGAGGGCGACGTCTCCCCGCCCGCGCTGGTCGCCACCCTGGTGTCGGCCGTCCTGTACGCGGCCCACACGCTGGTGCTCGGCAACTCCGCCGAGGCGCGACGACACGCCTACGCGGTCACGGTCATCCAGCTCGGCGCCATCGCCGTGATGACGGGTGTCCTCGCCGTGCCGGACGGCCTGACCCTGCCCGCCACGCCGGGAGACTGGGCACTCCTCGGCCACCTGTCGATCGTGGCCTGCGCCCTGGGCTTCCTGGCCCGCTCGTGGGGCCAGGTCCACGTGCCGCCGGTGCCCGCCGCGGTGATCCTGTCGACACAGCCGCTCTGGGTGACCGTCCTGGCCGTCGCGCTGTACGGGGAGTCGCTCACCCCGGGCTTCTTCCTCGGTGGAGGGCTGATCGCCCTCGCCATGCTCCTCGTCGTGCTGCCCAGGGGACTGTTCAGGTCAGTTCGGCGGGGGAGAGGCCCAGTTCCGCCGCGGCGGCCGTCTGGATGAACTCGGTCATGCGCGCCCGGGAGAGCAGCCGCCTGTGCACCGTCACCTGGGTGGCCAGGCCGTCGATGAGAGACATGATCCGCCAGGTCGAGCCCTCGGGGTCCGCGCAGACGAAGGTTCCCGCCTCGACGCCGTCATCGATGATCGCGTGGAGCGCCTCCTTCCACCGCATGTCGATCCTGCGGGACGTCTCCTCAAGCTCGGAGTTGCGCATCGACTCGGCCCAGGCGTCGATCCACAGAGCCCACGACTTGGTCTTCCCGCCGGGGGGATAGAACCTGAGCAGGGCCCGCAGCCGGTCAAGAGGTGAGCCACCCGACCCCTCCACCTTGGTGAGCGCGTCCAGATGGAGTTGGGCCGCGTAGGAGAAGGCCTGGGCGAACAGCTTCTCCTTGGTCTCGAAATGGTAGAAGAGCAGTGCCTGACTGACGCCGGCCGCCTGCGCGATGTCCGCGGTTCGGGTATGACCGAACCCCTGGGCCGCGATGACCTCGCAGGCGGTTCGGAGCAGATCTTCACGACGTAATCGCCCAAATCCCCTTGCCACAAGGGAACACTAGCGGGTCAGAGATCGCCGTCCTGGTCGGGGTGCAGGGGGATCCGCAGGACGAACCGTGCGCCCCAGACGCTGTCCTCCAGCCTCAGGATGCCGCCGTGGGTACGGGCGATCTCCCTGGCGATGGGGAGTCCCAGTCCGGTGCCTCCGGCGTCCCTGTTACGGGAGGCGTCCAGCCGGGTGAACCGCTGGAAGACCAGTTCCCGCTGCTCGGGTGCGATCCCGGCGCCGTCGTCGAGCACCTCCACGACGGCCGTCCCGTCCTCCCTGGCCACGCTCACCGAGACCTTGGAGTCGGCGTGCCGTTCCGCGTTGTCCAGCAGGTTCGTCAGCAGCCGGGCCAGCCGGAGCCGGTCGCCGGTGACCGCCACCCCCGGCTGCACCTCCCTGTCGATCGGGACATTGCGCCTGCGCCGGTCCAGCTCACTGCAGACCAGCGCGCCCAGGTCGATCCGCTCGTAGTGGGCGGGAACCCCGGAGTCGAGCTTGGCCAGTATCAACAGGTCCGAGACGATCGCCTGGAGCCGGTCCAGGCTGGCGAGCATCGCGTGGGCCTTGGTCTTCCAGTCGACGTCGTCGGGGTAGCGCAATGCCTCCTCCACCTGGGCGCGCATGGCGGTGAGCGGGCTGCGCAGGTCGTGCGAGGCGTCGGAGGCGAACCTGCGCTGCTGCTCGGCCGCGGCCTCCAGCCTGTCCAGCGTCTGGTTGATCGTCTCGGCCAGTTGCCTGATCTCGCTCCGGGCGGCCGGTACCGGCACCCGGCGGCCGATGTCGGTCGCGGTGATCTCCTCCAGTTCGTGCCTGATCGCCTTGACCTGCACAAGCGCCGCTTTCACGGCCCTGAGTGTCGCAATCGTGAAGATGGCGCCCCCGGTCACGATGGCTGTTGTGACGGCGGTGAGCGTCAGCCGATGCCGTACCGACCACGCGTTCCCCGAGAACACTTCACTCCTCGGCGCTAAATAGGACCATTAGACGGATTAATTGCCGTTTCCTGGTGTTTGATGGCCAAGAAGGGGCAAATATCCCTTCACCGTTCCCCGTAGAGCATTGCTCTGTACGGCTGATCGGGTGCTGGCTAGAGTAAGTGAGCACTGATTGGAGCGGACATGAATCTTCAGGAGTACCGGCGGCGTGCCAGGACCTGGCTGGAGGCCAACGCCCAGGACACCGAGGCCGAGGGCACCCCGGACGCCGGCGGCGTCGCCGCCGCGAAGGCCTTCATGGCGCGCATGTACGACGCGGGCTATTCGGGGATCAGCTGGCCGGGCGAGTGGGGCGGCCAGGGGCTGACCCAGGCGGAGGAGCGGGCCTTCGCCGAGGAGGCCGCGGGCTTCACGCTGCCGACCTACGTCTTCTCCATAGGACTCGGGATGTGCGGGCCGACCCTCGTCGACCTCGGCACCCCCGAGCAGAAGGCCAGACACCTGCGCCCGCTGCTGCGCGGCGAGGAGATCTGGTGCCAGCTCTTCTCCGAGCCCGGCGCCGGCAGCGACGTAGCAGCCCTGCAGACCCGGGCCACCCCGACCGAGGACGGCTGGACGGTCACCGGTCAGAAGGTCTGGACCTCGGTCGCCCAGCACGCCTCCTACGGGCTGCTGCTCACCCGCACCGACGTGGACGCGCCCAAGCACAAGGGCCTGTCGATGTTCATCGTGGACATGCGCGCCCCCGGCGTCACGGTCCGCCCGCTGCGGGACATGACAGGCCGCGCCCACTTCAACGAGATCTTCTTCGACGACGTGCACATCCCCGCGGAGAACCTGGTCGGCCAGGTCAACGACGGGTGGAGCTGCGCGGTCACCACGCTCCTGCACGAGCGCCTGTCCATCTCCAGCGGCGTCGGCATGGGCGGCCGCAGGGACAACCCGGTCGCCTTCGAGGCGCTGCGCCACACCGCCGACACCGCCGACCCGGTGGTCCGGGACCAGCTCGTCGAGCTGCACATCCGCTCCCGCGCGCTCGCCCTGTTCAACGAGCGCCTCTCCCAGGAGACCAAGGCCGGCGTCTTTCCCGGTGCCAGGGGCAGCGCCGCCAAACTGCTGCTGGCCGAGCTGACCATGTTCCAGGCCGACCTCGCCACCTCGCTGGCCGGACCGGAGGCCGTCGCCTACGAGGAGGGCGGCGGGCGGCTGGCCGAGGCCGTCTCGCTCGCTCCGGCCATGGCCCTCGGCGGCGGCACCAACGAGATCATGCGCAACATCATCGGCGACCGGGTGCTCAACCTGCCGCCCGAGCCGCGCGTGGACAAGAACGTGCCGTTCAAGGACCTCAAGGTGAACGGGTGACCTCCGGGCTCGCGCAGAAAGGCCGAAACATATGAAGCTCGTGCTTACCGAGGAGCAGCGGGAACTGCGCGGCGCGGTCCGCGCCTTCCTCGCCTCCGCCTCGCCGCTGCCCGAGGTCCGGCGGGCCGCCGAATCGGAGACCGGCCACGACCCCGAGGTCTACCGCAGGCTCAACGGCGAGCTCGGGCTCGCCGGCCTCGTCGTCGGCGAGGAACACGGCGGCGCGGGAGCCGGGTACGCCGAGCTCGCGCTGGTCCTGGAGGAGACCGGCGCGGCGCTGCTGCCGGGCCCCTTCCTGGCCACCACCCTCGCCACGATCCTGCTGACCGAGGTGGGCGACAAGGAACTGCTGCCCGGCATCGCCGCGGGGACCACGCTCGCGACCGTCGCCCTCGACGGCGGCCGCGCGTTCAACGGTGCCGAGGCCGACGTGGTCCTGGCGATCGAGGGGCCGCGGGTCCTGGCGGTCAGGGGCGGTGACCGCACCCCGCTGACCACCCTGGACATCACCCGCAGGCAGGCGAAGGTGGATCTGGGCGCGGGCGAGGAGATCGCCTCGTCGACAGAGGGCGTGGCGAGGGCCAGGGACCTGTTCGCGGTCGCGGTGGCCGCCGAGCAGCTCGGCGTGCTGCGCGCCTCGCTGGACGCCATCGTCGGCTACGCCAAGCTCCGGGTGACCTTCGGCCGCCTCATCGGTTCCTACCAGGGCGTCAAGCACCGGCTCGCCGACATGCACTGCAAGCTGGAGCAGGCCGAGTCGATAGTCCGCTACGCGGCCTGGGCCGCGGACGAGGCGCCCGACGAGCTCTCCTCGGCCGCCGCGCTCGCCCAGGCCTACGTGGGCAGGGCCTGCTTCGAGGTGGCCAGGGACAACCTCCTGCTGCACGGCGGCATCGGTTTCACCTGGGAGCACGACGCGCATCTCTACTACAAGCGCGCCAAGGCCGACGAGGTGCTGCTGGGCCCGCCCCGCGCGCACCGGACCCGCCTCGCCGAACTGCTGGAGCTCTGAAGGAGGAAACCCATGGCCGACATCAGCGGGCTGCCCGGTTTCTACCGGATCGCCGAGGCCGACCCCGGCCGCTGCGCCCTGATCGACACCGACGGCACCGTGACGACCTACGGCGAGCTGCTCGCCACGGTCAACCAGGTCTCACACGGCCTGCGGGCCCGCGGGCTCGGCCACGGCGACGTGGTCGCCGGGGTGCTGCCCAACGGCAGCGACCAGGTGGTCATGCTGATGGCCACCGGGCAGGTGGGGCTGTACTACGTACCGGTCAACTGGCACCTCACGGCGGCCGAGATCGACTACATCCTGACCGACTGCGACGCCCGGGTCGTGGTCGCCGACCCGTCGTACTCCGTCGAGAAGGCCGTCGGCGTGGCCGAGCTGGCCGAGGGGCAGCCCACGACCGCCCCCGAGGACCGCTCCGGCGGTGCCGTCATGTGGTACACCTCGGGCACCACCGGGTTCCCCAAGGGCGTGCAGCGCCCGCTCACCGGCCACGAGCCGGAGGCGACCCTTCCGCTCTTCACCTGGTTCCTGGGCGAGGTCTGCGACCTGCGGACCGGCGACGGGATCCACCTGGTGACCTCGCCGATGTACCACTCCGCGCCGTGCGCGCACACCATGTTCGCCCTCCACTTCGGGCACACCCTGGTGATCGCGCCCAGGTTCGAGCCGGAGACCGTCCTGGAACTGGTCGACAGGTACCGGGTCGACAACGCGCTGATGGTGCCGACCATGTTCCACCGGATGCTGCAGCTTCCGGCGGAGGTCAGGGCACGCTACGACGTGTCGTCGCTGCGGCAGGTGGTGCACACCGGCGCGGCCTGCCCGGTGGCGGTCAAGAAGGGCATCATGGACTGGTGGGGGCCGGTCCTGTACGAGTACTACGGCTCCACCGAGTCGACCATCGCCTTCTCCGTCAAGCCGCACGACTGGCTGGAGCGTCCCGGCACGGTCGGCCGCCCGGCCCCGACCTTCGAGGCGAAGATCCTCGGCACCGACGGGGAGGAGCTCCCCGCGGGCGAGCCCGGCATGATCTACGTCAGGTCGGGCACCGGCGGTTTCGAGTACCGCAAGGACCCGGAGAAGACCGCCGCCAGCATGCGCGGTGACTGGTACGCCCCCGGTGACATCGGCTTCATGGACGCGGACGGCTTCCTGTTCCTCTGCGACCGCCGCACCGACCTGATCATCTCCGGCGGGGTGAACATCTACCCCGCGGAGATCGAGGCGGCGATCCTGGAGCATCCGGCGGTCGCCGACGTCGCGGTGATCGGGGTGCCCGACGAGGAGTGGGGCCACAAGGTGGTCGCCCTGATCCAGCCGATGCCCGGCCCCCGTCCCTCCCCGGAGGAACTGCTGGAACACCTCGGCCCGCGGATCGCCCGCTTCAAGCACCCCAGGGTCGTCGAGTTCCGCGACGAGCTGCCCCGCACACCCACCGGGAAGCTCTCCCGCTCCAAGGTCAGGGAGGAGTACCTGGCCTCCTGATCGCGGGTGCGGCTCCGGCCGCTGCGCGGGAGCCCGGGGTCAGCGGGCGATCCACTCGGTGGAGGTGGTGACCTCCCGCAGCACGTCGGGGATCGGCTCGACGCCGATGCCGGGCCCGCCGGGGACGTCCAGATGGCCGTCACTCAGCTCGAAGGGCGGCGTGACGTCCGTCGTGTAGTAGCGGCGGGAGGCGGAGATGTCACCGGGCAGCGTGAAGCCGGGCAGGGCGGCCAGGGCGACGTTGGCGGCGCGGCCGATGCCCGTCTCCAGCATGCCGCCGCACCAGACGGCGACGCCGTGGGCGCGGCACAGGTCGTGGATGCGCCGGGCCTCCAGGTAGCCGCCGACCCGGCCGGGCTTGACGTTGACCACGGAGCAGGCGCCCAGGGAGATGGCGGCGGCCGCGTCGGCGGCCGACTCGATGGACTCGTCCAGGCAGATCGGGGTGGCGATCCTGCCGGCCAGCCGGGCGTGCTGGACGATGTCGTCGTGGGCCAGCGGCTGCTCGATGAGCAGCAGCCCGAAGGGATCCAGCCCGGCCAGGTGGGGCGCGTCGGTGAGGGTGTAGGCGGCGTTGGCGTCGACCTGGAGGAGCAGGTCGTCGCCGAAGCGCTCCCGTACCGCGCGGACCGGTGCCAGGTCCCAGCCGGGCTCGATCTTGAGCTTGATCCGGACGTATCCCTCGTCGAGATAGCCCGCGACGGTGTCCAGGAGTTCGGGGACGGAGTTCGTGATCCCGATCGACACCCCGGCGGGGACGCGGTCGGCGGCGGCGCCGAGGAAGGAGGCGAGGGACTGACCGGACGCGCGCAGCCGGGCGTCCAGGACCGCGCTCTCCAGGGCCGCCTTCGCCATCCGGTGGCCCTTGAAGGGCTGTAGCGCGCGGCCCACGCCATGGACGTCGAGGTGGGCGGGCAGGGCCGGGATGAGGAAACGGCGCAGCACGTCGGCGGCGGCGTCGACGTACTCGGGGGAGTAGAGCGGGTCGGACATGGCCACGCACTCGCCCCAGCCCTCCGCCTCGGGGGTGACCACGCGGAGCAGGAGCACGTCGCGTTCGGTCTCCGTGCCGTAGGAGGTACGGAACGGCGTGACCAGCGGCATCGCGACCCGCCTCAACTCGATCCCGGTGATCTTCAAGCTTCCTTCTCTCATTCGTCGCACCGGGCGGGCCTGCCCAGCTCGGCGCGGAACAGCCGGTGCACGTTCCCGCCGATGATCTTCACGATCTCCTCGTCGGCGAAGCCGTGCTTGAGCAGGGCGTCGGTGACCAGGGGCAGGCCGCTCGGGCCGGACAGTCCGGGCAGGGTCGCGCCGACGTCGACGCCGCTGTAGCCGGGCTCCTCGCAGCACGGGGGAGTGACGTCGTGCATGACCTCGCGGATGAAGTCCGGACCGAGCCCCACGTGGTCGATCCCGCCGACGCTCACCACGTGCTCGATGTGGTCGACCAGCCGGTCCACCGTGTACTCGGTGATGTCCTCCGTCAGGAAGGCGGGCAGGAAGTTGACGCAGACCACGCCGCCGGTGGCGGCGACCGCGCGGATCTGCTCGTCGGTCAGGTTGCGGTGGTGGTCGCGCAGCGCGCGGGCCGAGG